>JAIDXU010000164.1 GCA_029058455.1 Paramuribaculum sp. | reverse complement strand
CTTAAGTTTATCTAAGTTAACATTCAAATCTTCATCATGGAAAAAATCGACAACCTCGACAGAAAAATTCTCGAAATAATAATGAGCAACGCTCGAATCGCTTCCAAAGACATCGCAGCAGTTTGTGGCGTTAGTCGCGCCGCTATACATCAGCGTATACAACGTCTTGCTGACCTCGGCGTAATTGTAGGATCGGGATATAAGGTCAACCCCAAAATGCTGGGATATTCAACATGCACCTTTATCGGTGTAAATCTTGAGCGCGGTGCGATGTATCGCAACGTGGTGCCCGAGCTTCAGAAAATACCTGAAATTGTTGACTGCCACTTCACCACCGGTCCCTATTCAATTCTTGTAAAAGTGTTTGCCCGCGACAACGAGCACCTCATGGATCTTCTCAACAACAAGATTCAGAACATTGTAGGTGTTACCGGTACAGAAACTCTTATCTCGCTCGACAACAGTATTCACCGCGAACTTCCGGTTAACGAACCCCGCAGCTAAACAGCGATAATTTAAATCTCAATCTCTATCATACCCCCGTAGGAGGGCTGGGCAGCCGCCGCTTCCTCAGCCGTTGAAACCTGTCGGCCAAGCAGCAACAGCTGCATGGCAATTCCTCCGTGCGCAAACATCAGAAGGCTACCTATACCGGCGTTGACATACTCCTCCAATGCCCGGCTCACCCTGCGTGTCTGCTGCTCAAACGACTCTCCTCCTGTCGGCACAACATGCTGCCAGTCGTCATACCATTTCCATATCACCGGATCGGTGATTTCATCATATCGTTTCATTTCCCATTCGCCGAAATTCAGCTCCAATAGCCGTTCATCGCGCAAAGCCTCGCCATAGCCACACGCTTCGGCAAGCTTGACACACCTCGTTGCCGGACTTGTAACTGCGAGGTCAAACTCTCCGCGCTCCTTAACCATCTCATCAAGCTTACGACCTATTTTCGCGGCCTCAGCATCGAAATCATCGGCGAGGCCCACATCTGTGCGTCCGTAACACACTCCTTTGGGCACATCAACCGCCGTGTGTCTCACCATAACAATTCTCATAGGCTATCTCAGAAATTAAGGGCTATATCGCGCCAAATTATCAACGCTGTGAGCCACATGGCCAGCTCACAGATGAGAAACAGCGCTCCGCAACAATCGCCCGTATATCCCCCGATTTTCTTCTTTAAGAACCAAATGCCGAGCGAAACGACAACTATCGGAGCTAAAGCCGAGAAAGCAAGCGCCCCGCCCTCACTAATTAAAATAACCAGCGGAACCAGTCCTCCCACGATATTCACCAATAGAGTCGTTACCGACATGCGGGCATAAACAACGCGGTTTTTGGCAGTAGCCTCAGTTCGGGCATAACCGAGAAAATTAATCAGCTCCGAGGCGCAGCATTTACTCCAACCATCAGCCGCAAAAGCCACAAGGCAGGCATATCTCAACGGCAATGCGCCAAGCACTCCGACTGCAAGAAGATAGTAGATCACAAGTCCCAGCACTCCATAAGTGCCGATATGTGAATCCTTCATTATGAGAAGAATCCTGTCACGAGTCACTCCGCCGCCAAAACCGTCACAAAAATCGGCAAGTCCGTCTTCATGAAGCGCACCGGTGAGCAGCAATCTGCCGGTCAGCGCCAAAATCACAGCCACATAGGGAGGAACCATACCGGTAAAAAGCCAAATCAACCCTGCTGTAACGCCGCCTGTAAGCCAACCGGCGTAGGGCCACAGTTCCACAACACGACTGAAACATTCCTTAGGCGGATTGCCCAGACGCCACCACGGCAAACGGGTGAAAAACATCATGGCGGCAAGCCACCGGTTGAACGCCTCCTTCATTTCTCAATCAAAATATTTTGTCACGTCGACATCGGCAAACGTATCCATCTCGCATATCATGCGGGCTGCCGAATCAACAATAGGAAAGGCGCACACGGCACCCGAGCCTTCACCGAGTCGCAAGCCGAGACTGATTAACGGTTTCGCGCCGATAGCGTCAAGCATACGGCGGTGACCCGACTCATCTCCGCAATGACCGAATATGGCATAATGTTTCACCTCGGGATTAATGGCCATAGCCGCAGCAATACACGCGGTCATGATAAACCCGTCGACAAGCACCACCATGCCAAGCTCGGCAGCCCTGAGCATACCGCCCACGGCCATAGCCATCTCATAGCCGCCGGTCCAGGCAAGCTTCTCGATAAGACTCTCTGCGCTGCAACCGGCCATAGCTCGGCCGAGCACATCACGCTTGCGCGCTATACCGGGATTGTCGAGTCCTGCACCGGCTCCGATACATTCTTCGATAGGTATGCCGGTGAGAATACTCATCCACATTGATGACGACGACGTGTTGCCACTGCCCATCTCACCGAAGCTCAACACATTGCAACCATTCTCAGCCACCATATCTACCACACGGGCACCGCGCTTCAGGCACTCGTCAAACTCATCGACGGTCATAGCCGGGCCATGAAGAAAATTGCGCGTTCCACGCCCCATCTTCATATCAATAATTCCGGAGCCGGATGGTATATCATAATCAACGCCGGCATCAACAAGCACAAGTTTAAAACCATGTTGATTGCACAGGAAATTAATACCCGCGCCCCCTTTTGCGAAATGGCCGAGCTGCTGCCATGTCACCTCTTTGGGCGACACGCTCACACCTTCTTCAATAATGCCGTGATCGGCGGCAAAAAGAATATTATGCGGATTTTTCAGCCGGGGACGGAGTGTCTGCTGAATGAGAGCCAACTGCAGAGCCAGCTCCTCCAGTCGTCCGAGCGACCCTTTTGGTTTGGTAAGATTGTTGATTCGGTCGATAGCGGCCCCCTCGATAGCCGGGTCGGGCCGTTGTATGTTGAATTTGGTCATTGTCATCACTTTTTGATAGTTACAGGTATTGATGAAACACACATTATCACTTCATCGCTTTTCTGAGCCAGCATTGAATTGAGACGCCCCTGAAGATCGGTAAACCGCCTTGTGAGCCGGTCTCCGCTCACTCCTCCGAGTCCGATTTCATTGGTCACGATAACAATAGTGGTGGCATCAGATTGACAAAGATGGTCAATCTCTCCGGCAACTGCGTTATATGCCGCCTCGATATCCTCATCAAGCTTGAAAAACCAGTTTGTGGCAAGCATCGTAAGGCAATCGAGCAACACGGTGCGCCCCCCTACAGGAGCAAGCGAGGGATTGAAAGGAGCCTCGAAAGTCTCCCAATTCTCACCACGGCGGCTGCGATGCTTTTCCACCCGCGAAGCCATCTCGTCGTCAAGCACCATAGCTGTGGCTATATAGAGAGGCTTGTCGCTGAGCGACAGCACTATTTTTTCAGCATTTAGACTCTTGCCGCTGCGCTGGCCGCCGGTAACCATTATTAACCTCGGCGGAGGCGTGACTTTCGGGTCGCTCATCGTTTTGTCATATTATTAAAAGTAAAACAATCCACCGGGCCGTTGATATGCTTGCCTGTAACGGGAGAAGCAGGATGGTCGCTCATCACCTTTATCTCAACCTCTTGGCTGCATGACAGGGCATAATTCAGCAACGGGCCGACAATGTTACGGTCAATAAGGCTCAGAGCCTCAACCTTGAGGTCACGGCACCTGAGATGGGAAGCGGTATCGGGAGCCTCGATATGCACCACTACCAATTCCTCGCCCTTTTCAAGAAGCGAGACAGCGGCTCTGCCTTTGGCCGCATAGTCGGTAGTGATTGTTCCGTCAGCACCCTCGGGCCTTATGAAGTCCATTCCGGCGACATCGGCCAATCCTTTAAGCAGAGACAGACCGGCAACCACAGTTCCTCTTCTTTGAGAAATTATCTCAGGAATAACACATCTTCCCTCCCCCCATATTCTGAAATCTGAGCGGGCCACACCAAGCTCATCAAGCAAGTCGCCCAATGAAGGCATATCATCAGGCTTTATCATTAAAGTTCCACCGGTTGCGAGCGGATAGCTCTCCACTCCGCGCTTGCGGAGTGACGACAATATATCTTCACCCCACGGAATTTTGGCACAAGCGCTGTCAACACGATCAACCCTTGCTGCCATATAATTATCTGTAAATCTCAATCCGAGACCCAAGGCTTCAAGCGGCCCACGGGCAAGACGCACAGGTGATTTGAGAATCGAAGCGATGGCATATTCACTGCCCACGCTCTCGCCGGAGTTTATAAAATAACATCTGAGGGTGCTTCCGTGAGTCCTGATATAATCAATGGCGGGGGTATGAGCCTCGGAGAGCGAGGCAAGGGCCCCGTCAATTCCGGCGCTGTCATCAGCCATTCCGTCAGCTATTATCAGAACTCCCGCCATAGGGTGTGTCAGTCAATAAACTTCACTTTGTCGGCATTGCGCGGCTTCGCTTCGGGAGCCTCGTCGGGATAACCCACAGCTATTGCATAGAGCAGGGTATAACCGTCGGGAATCATCAGTTTATCGAGATAGGGTGCAGCCTCGGGATAGGAATTGATAAAGCTTATACATCCGCCGAGACAGCATGTGCCGAGGCCAAGCGACTCGGCTGCCAACATCATGTTTTCGCCAAGCATACCACAATCAAGGTTGCCTGAGCCGTCGTCAGGAGCTGCTACAAATATTACGGCAGGAGCGTTTCTGAACAAATTTTTAAATCCGGGAGCCTCAACCGCCTTTGGATTGGCTTCGGCAAAGACACTTGTAATACCGTTGATATAGGTGCTGTCATTAACGATTCTCACCTCCCACGGCTGCTGATTCATGCCGCTCGGAGCGTTGATGCCACATTCGGCTATGAGCTGCAGTTTCTCCTTTTCAACAGGAGTATCCTTATAGGCTCTTATGCTGCGGCGCGCCATTATGGCCTCGACCACTTCGTTTTTGCCTGAATCGGCAACCGCATCGGCCACATCGGCCGTCTCGCCATTATTTCCGCCACATGAGCACAGGAGCGCCATCAGCGGAGCATAAAAAAATGTTCTTGTAATTTTCATAATCCTACAGCCGCCGTTTTATGATGCTTCAATAGCATGGGGCGACATGCAAAGTTAACACTTATCGGCGAAACGACCCAACTTTTCTCTACCAATCATTACCCTTACCGGGGTGAGGAAATATCAGCGGCCGCCGTCAGGGAATCAACCCCGGCGGCGGCCGCATGTATAGGAATTAATCAGTCGGAACTATCCGACACGACAATCATTTATCAGTCATAGTCATAACCGGTATAGTCGGCAGTACCGTCAACGCGGTCAGGCCATCCCGGATTCTGATAGAGGGTCGATTTTCCATCGATAGTGGTGAGCAGGAACTCGGTGATGGGTATAGGCTCGAGATAGTGGGCTTTGGGGAAGTTATAACCCTCATAAACCGGAGATGTGGAGTTGATGCGGAAAGGCATGATGTAGTTGCCCGAACTCGGCTGAGACACGAGGTCTGATTTGAGTTCTTTTTCCGAATACATCTTCTGGAGAGGACCACCCCACAGGTTGATACCCTCGGGCTGATAGTTGACCATCTTGTCAAGCGAGCGCCAACGTTTCAGGTCATTGAGACGGAGACCTTCGGCGATAAACTCGCAGCGACGTTCGCGGCGTATGTTATAGAGCACAGGAGATACTTCCTTGCCATGCGACCAGACAGCAAGGTCATTTTCCTTGCTGAGATCGGTAGCTGCGATGGTTTTGTTATAATCATCGTCAACACCGGCACGCTTACGTATCGCACGCCAATATCTGTCGCAGTTACCGCCAAGGTTGCCGTAACGCTCATAATAAGCCTCGATATAGTTGAGGTAAGCTTCTGCGGCACGGAAAATAGGCACGGCGGTGGTGCAATGATATTGTATGCGCTGTTCGGGAATCTTCGACACCCATTTGTCAAGCTCGTAGCCGGTGGTAGCTTTTTCGTTACCTGAAACCCAGATGTTCGGACGATAGTAGTAAATAGTATCGGGATAATATTTACCATCCGCGCCCTTGATGGCTTCAATAAATTCGCCTGCGGCGCGCACCGACTGACGGAGACGGAGGTCACGACCCAAAAATTCCTCATAGGAGGTAAGATCGCCCTGATATTCACTGTCAGCATAGATGGGAAGACCGCTCTGCATGAGATAGGAATTAACCAGCGCGCGGGTAGCGTTACAACCGCCGCCGCTCTTGAGCAGAGCCGAGCAGCTGTGAGCCTTCACACCATCCATATAGTAGCGGGCGAGGATAACCTCATGACCTTCGGCAAAAGGAATAATGCTGTTAAACATGCCGATATAGTCGGGCGAAAGAGCATGGGTAGATGCAACCTTGTCGGCAGCATCGATAGCCTGTTCGAGGAACCAGTTGATTTCGGCATCAGCGCTTCCTGCGGGCCACTGGAAGTCGGGCCACCAGTCTTTGCCGGGCCACTTGGAGTTGCCGGGCACAAAAGCGGTATTGGCATGATAGCGTTCCCAGGTAGCTTCGAAAAGAGCCACTCTTGACTTGAGCATGAGAGCTGCATAGGAGGTTATACGGCCCGATTCGGGAGCATTATCCTTAAGCATGCTCACAGCGCTGTCGAGATCCTGGATAATGTTGCGGGCCACCATATTGCGGGGAAGACGCTTTGAGGCGGCGGCAAGCACATTGGGATCGTCGGGCAGAACTTCGGTGAGGATAGGAGTATCACCATAGCTCACATAGCGGTTGAAGTTGGCATAGGCACGGAAGAAATATGCCTCACCGAGATAATGTCTCACCAACGACTGGTCACCGGTCATTTCCGACTCGTGGCCGGCAACTTTTGCGATAAAGAAGTTGATGCCACGCATGTTTCTGAACCACCAGCCCTGATCTTTGTTCATAGCCGGTGTGCGCTTATCACCCATGTAGAGCAGATTCTGGGCACCTGATGATACCTGATTGTCGCTGACTACATCGCTGGTGTATATACCACCCCAGAAATCGTTGTTGGTAGGAAGTATTGAATAGAAATCATTAACAGCGGCCATGAGATCTTTGTCCGAGCCATAGTAGTCTACCTCGCTACCGAAGTCGAGAGGCTCGCGAGTGAGAAAATCATCGCATGAGCTGAGGGCTACAAGAGCCACGGCCGACAAAATTATATGTTTTTTCATTGGAATCTGTTGTGATAGTGATTAGAAAGTCATTTCAAGACCGATCGACCATGTGCGATACTGAGGATAAGCCTTACCGGCACCCCAGTCACCGTTGATAGCTTCGGGGTCGAAGATGCGAAGATTGGTATGTGTCCAGAGGTTTTCACCCGATACATACAGACGCGCACGGCGGATATATTTTGCAAGACGGGTGTTCTGAGGCAGACTGAAACCGATCTGAATGTTCTTGAGACGGAGATAAGAAGCGTCCTGAAGGAAGTGGTCACAATCCTGAATATTGTTGTGGTCGATACGCAGACGGCCATAGTAGGCATCGGTATTCGCGCCGAGGTCAGCACCTACGAAACGGAAATAATCAAGATGTTCCTTATAGAGCGAGCGCTGCCATTCACCGGCAAGACCGAAGAACGGTGATGAACCGCTAAACATGAAATCTCTCTTGCCGATACCCTGGAAGTAAGCGCGGAAGTCGATGAATTTCCATTTGGCCTCAAGAGTGAAGCTATATGCAAAACGGGGAGTATTGTTACCGATAATAACCTTATCGCCCGGATCATCAAGAGTGCCCGAACCGCCATTCACGCGACCGTCACCGTTGAGGTCCTGATACATAACGTCACCGCCGCCCCATTTATCGCCGATGGCCGACTGGTCGACTTTTGAGAGATATTCGCGCATTTCAGCGTCGCTCTGAGCGATTCCGAGCCACTTGTAGCCCCAGATTTCACCATAGTCCTTACCCTGATACCATTCACTGAAACGGTTGTCGGGCGAGTCATATTTGGTAACTTTGGTCTTATAGTCGGAAAGTGTACCGCTGATACCATAGCTCCAGTCTCTGTTGATATTGTCGCGCCATGCAAGCTCAACTTCCCAGCCGCGTGTGCGGAGCTCGGCGTTGTTGGTCTTGGGAGCATTGGCACCGAATACACCGGCAAGAGCCTTTGCAGGGCCTACCATGTCTTTGGTTGTGCGCTGGAACCATTCAAACAAACCGGTGAGACGGTTGTTAAACATACCGAGATCGAGACCGATGTTGACATTCTCAATGCGTTCCCAAGTGATATTGGTTGTGAAGGGTGAGAACATCGGAAGAACTGTAGCCTGAGCACCGCCGAGAATTATGTCACCGCCGGAGGTATACATCGACTGATAGTAGGGATAGTAGGAATTGGTGTTCTGGTTACCGAGAGTACCGTATGAACCGCGCACCTTAAGCAGGTTGACAGTTTTGTAAAGATCCTCCCAGAATTTTTCCTGAGCGACGTTCCAACCTAATGAGAACGAGGGGAACCAACCCCAACGTTTGTTAGAGGGGAAACGGCTTGCACCGTCGGTGCGGAGATCGACCTCAAACAGATAGCGGCTGTCGTAGTTATAGTTGATACGGCCGAAGAAACCGAGTGAACTCCATTCACCCTTCTTGTCAGATACCATCGACTGCTTGTCGCCTACGGTCGAGGGAATGAAGGGAGTGTCGGGAATAGCTACGTTCCATGAAGCGGCGCGGAGACGGTCATAGTGGTAGTATTCAGACTGCATACCGAGAAGGAAAGTAAACTCGTTGTTGCCGAATTTCCAGTTATAGTCGGTATAGAAGTTGGTTGAGAAATAATTGGATCTCGATTCGAGACGCTCAAAATAGTTCTCACCGGCCGAAGGCTGAACGTTGAAAGTACCGTTGTCGTTAACCGAATGTTTATCGGTCAGACCTTCGAGCACCGGGAATGCCTCTGTACTTCCGTCGGGGAGAACCTGATAGACAGGTTTAAACTGACGGGTATAGGGATTATTCTCGATACGCGAGTTGATCTCGGCGTGAATCTGCCAATGGTCGAGAGGTGTTACTACCAGAGAGGCCTGATTATAGAAAGACTGAGTTTTCTGAATCTGATCGCCACCATCCTGCAGAGCGGGAATAAGCGACTGATAGTGGTAGGTGCCGGCGGCGGGAGAATCGCTGGGCAGAGTTACAGGCAGAGTGATGTAACGACGACCGAGGTTGTGATAGAACAGGTCGTTGAGTGCGGAAGGTTTCTTATTGTCGGTAGAAATGATACGCGATGTCCAGTTGAAGGTAGCATACTTGTTGAAAGTAATGTTGACCTTACCTGTGAGAGTGAGACGCTCGTATTTCTCATCGGCATACTTAAACAAACCGTTCTGATTAAGATAGTTGCCCGAGAAATAGTAGTTCACCTTATCATTACCGCCCGAAAGGCTGGCATTATGCTCCTGCGAAACAACAAGTTTCTTCAGGTGAACGTCATACCAGTCGGTCGAAGCCCAGCTGGCCTGATCCTTATACCAATGGTTCTTATCCCATGAAGACTCGGTGACACCCTCGTTGAGACCTGCCATAAAGTCGAGAATCTTCTGAATCTGAACGCTGCCGTAAGGAGGATTGCCACCGTAGTTAAGGTAAGCATCGTTGGTCATAAGAGCGGCTTCATAGCCGTTTACCATGTGAGGCACATTGATAGGCTGAGCCATGCGCACATTGCCTGAATAGCTGATTGTGGTAGCTTTGCTCGAACCTGATTTGGTGGTTACGAGAATTACACCGAAAGGCGCACGCGAACCATAGATTGAAGCTGCGGCAGCGTCTTTGAGCACTGACACATTTTCAATATCGTTGGGGTTGATAGTCGAGAGATCACCCTCCATGCCGTCGATAAGAATGAGGGGCGATGAGCTTGAACCGTCACCGAGGTTACCGACACCACGGATGTTGATGTTCATGCCCTGGCCGGGAGCGCCACCACGGTCGTTGGTAATGTTAAGACCGGCTACGGCACCCTGCAGACCCTGCACGGCGTTAGAGATAGGACGTGATTCAAGCACCTTGTTGTCGATAGTCTTTACGGCACCGGTAGCATTGACTTTCTTCTGCTGACCATAGCCCACGATAACTACTTCATCAAGGTTGATACCGCCTGCGGTAGTAAGCTTGACTTCGATTTTGCTGCGACCCTGAAGTTTTACTTCCTGGGTCTCCATACCGATATAAGAAACGATAATGGTAGCGTCGGGTGACGAAACGTTGAGACTGAACTCACCGTCGATGTTGGTCGACGTTCCGTTGGCAGGTTTACCTTTTTCGATCACTGATGCACCGATCACTGTTTCGCCTGACGGCTCATATACCACGCCGGTTACATTAAAGGCCATGGCATAAGCCGCGATAAAGATGCATATCAGCGACAATATATACTTTTTCATTGATTGCAGTGTAGATGATTGGATAATCTTTAGTTATAGTCGGCAGAACCCTTTTGATAGATAGGTATCTGTACGCAAATCATGCTATCCGAAGTAAATACATACTGATAGATAGGACCACGCATGTTCTTACCTCTGTAACGGTCATTACGGAGTCCGAACTCGCTGTCACCACCTCCTGATTCGGTAGAATTATAGTTAAACAACCACTGTGATCCCGAAGGAGTGGGTTGTTTTGCCAACCATCGTGAGTTGGTGAATACCTGAGCGATAACAGTGTCACTGTAGTTTTCGAGATAGATAGGCTTCATGACCACAAGTTCGGCTTTTTTCAGGCTGTAATAGAATGTGTCGGTTACGTTTACGATCGGCTTACCGTCGGGACCATAAACATAAGTGCTGTCACGACCGTCATTAAAATACTCAAACACCGTGTCGTTGATGGTGTAACGGTATTTATAAACCGTGTCGCGGCGAGTCTCGATCTCAAGCGGATAGGTGCGCGAAGGGTCGCTAAGTGCCCAAAAGTGCGTGCCCATCGTAAGCTCGGCCTTGGCGTTGAAATCGCCGGGGTTTTCAGGGGTGTCTTCGCATGACCAGAACAAGCCGGCCGAAAGCAAGAGTCCTAATCCCCAAACTAACTTTTTCATTGCGATGGTGATTTTTTGGTTTTTATGGTTTATGATTTAGATTGGTTGTCTTTATTTAATTATAATGGTGGTGCTCCGGGTAAAACCGTCCTTATCGGTTACGGCTACGATATAGTGGCCGGCAACAAGGCTGACAGGATTCGACTTGGAGTCATTGACAGGCGACACGGCCACAACCGAGCCTGAAAGGTTATAGACAGTGAGATTGACGGCTGCGCAATTGTCTATAACGCTCATAACCTGAGTGTCGGAGTTATAGCTCACGGAAATCTTGCGGTTGGTGCGGTCGGCCATAGTCGATGAAATACCTGAGTTATCGAAATGACGCACCTCAACTGTCTTTACAAGAGTGTCGACATTGGCATTAAGACCGTAGCTGCACCATTTGGCAAGATTATAGGGATGTTCCACACGGGTATCGTTGCCCATATCCCAATAGAATATGCCGCCAAGTTTATTGTCACTCACATATTTGGCGCGTTTATAGGTCTGCAGCGGGCCGTCGAAGTAGAAACGGTAGCCCCCCTGATCGCCATAATCGACCTCTTCCTGAGGCACGAATCCGTCTTCCATAAATCCGTCTTTCACACCCTTGATGTCAACCGAAGCGGTGTTGCCTTTATAACCTTTGGAGGTTGTGGTGGCATAAGAGCAGATTATCTTCTCTTTCGGGAAACCGTATGAAACAAAGGCGTTGGTTTTGGCGACAAAAGTGGAATAGGTGGAGTGTTCCATCTGAGGACCATATTGCTGGAAGGTAAAGCCTTCGCAATTGACCATCTTGTTTTTGGGGAACTGATAAGCCACGTTATGGCATGAAATCATGAGGCTCTTATCTTTAGGAAGCGCCGCGCGTATCTCATCGGAAAGAAGACCGAGATTGGTCTGAACACCATAAATCCATTCGAGATCAAGTTCCACGCCGTCATAACCTTCCGAGAGACGTGCAAGGTCAGCGGCAAAGATTTTACGTTTGGCGGCATTGCCTATTGTTGTTTCCCAACCGTTGTGACTCTTCACTGATATTCTTATCGAATATCCGCGGTGACCCTCATAGGCCGATTCCATGATGCGCTTCCACTCATCTTGCGAATGTGAATCATAACCGGGATTTTCAGGATTATCAAATTTCAGATAGGTATTAGCTTTCTGAAGCACATCGGAATTAACCGTAATGCCGAGACCGGGCATTGGCAGACCATGACGCTGTTTTGAAGCCTCGCTCACAGTGAAGCTGCGATCCCAAATAGCAAACTCGTCGAGTTTGCCCTTGAAGCCCTGGCCGATAATACCGTGGCAATTGCTGTTGCCAACCGGCTTATAATCGGTGCTTTCAGAGCACTTGCTCGAGCCTGAGCCTTCACGGGCTCCGTCATAAAGCCACCAGAACACCTGATGACCCACGCTACCGCCGCGCACACCGATTGCCACATGAATCCACTGCCCCGCTTTCATCTGGCGCTGATTATAATAATCGTTGCCATTTACACGCACAATGATTTCATGATTGCTTTCGGCGCCGAGACGTATCGAAAAACCTTTTTTTGAGTCGTCGGTTTCCTTACGGAATATATATGCGTCGGACACCCATTCGTCAACATAAACCCACGACTCAAACATATAGGCGGGGGCATCAGCGCGCATTATATCGGTGCCGCAATCAAGAGTTGAGTTTCCGTCAAAAGACATTACACCTGATCTTCCCTCAAACTCGCTCATCCATTTAGCACCGTTGATGGTGGCATGATTGTTGGGAGTGGCGAGACGGAGATGACCGTCTGACATCGATTCGATGCCGAGAATAATCAGGTCGTTAGACAGCAGATATTGTTCGCGGGGAATAGAGCGGTCATAAAAACGCTCGTTGGCGGTGTAGGCTCCGTTGATGAGATAAGGCAGTCCGGGAATGTCGACAGCCACACGCTTCACACCCGAAGCAGAGAATGAACCGTGGTTGTTATATTCTGACTTTGAGCCTTTGAAAATCTCGCTGTAATCAACAAGATTGGGACAGAGCTCCTGATCCATCTTATAATAGACAAGGAGATCGTCTAAATTAGGATTCCATTTGTTAAGCGTAGTGTGTTCGAAATAATTAAAATCGCTGCCTATATCCTTACCCCAGATACGCAACTCGTCGAGCTTACCCTTATAACCGGCGCCGATCACAAGTGATTCGTCGGAAGCGGGAACAGCCTCGGGAGCGCCACTTTTGCGGCTTCCGTTGATAAATACCTTACCGGCATCTGAAATTCTGAATGATACAAGCGACCATTCGCCTACAGGAATTTTATTCTGTGTAAACGAGCTTGAGCCTACAGTGAAAAGGAGGGTGCCTTCTTCGCCCATGCTCACTTTAAATCCGTCGCCTCTTGAAATCAGAGTAGCACCTTTAGTCCACTCCGACGGATTAAGCCAAAATTGCATAACTAATGACTGACGGGAATCGAGGGCAGGAAGCGCTCCGCAGTCAACAGTGCCGGAGCCATCAAATTCCAGCGCATAATTCTGAACCTGAGCGGCCGCCGAAAGTAGTCCTAAGGAAAAAATGGCTGAGAGTAGAAATTTTTTCATGTAGATTTAATTGGTAGTGGATTATACATTGTTGACACCAATGTATAATGGAAATAGGGAAAAAGGATGCCGTCGGCATAAAAATACTGACGGCATCCTTCTAATTATGAGTCAGTTGAATAACGGATAATCCAACAATTCATTTTACTTAACGGCAAACTTCACTGATTTACCGTTGGCAGCAGCCACATAGAAGCCGGCAGCGAGTTCTACTGATTCACCGGCAGCAACAGCAGCAACTTTAGCACCTGAAACGGCATAAACCTCAGCGTTTTCGGTAAATGAAACGGTGTTGCCGTTAACAGTTACGTTGAGAGCCTGAGCGTCAGCAAT
>JAIDXU010000163.1 GCA_029058455.1 Paramuribaculum sp. | reverse complement strand
CGCCGGCGGCTCGGGGGCTCGGAGAGGTGTATACGAGACCGGCTTCGGAGAAAGATAGAAATCACGGCTGTCGGATATGCCTATCACATGAAATTTCTTGTTACACATCGCGGCCCGGCTTTAATTGCGAAGCGTCAGGCCAGCATAATATGGAATTAACCAGCGTAGCGGCCAGATTACTGCCTCCTTTCCGACCCTCGACAATGATTTTGGGAATATTGACAAAGGGCTTAACCATATGCTTGCTTTCGCATACATGCACAAAACCTACCGGAGCCGCTATTATGCCACACGGATGTGCCACCCCGCGACGAATCAGCTCACACAACTCCATAAGAGCTGTAGGAGCGTTGCCGAAAACATAAAGAGCCTCCGGATAATCCTTAACCGCCATTCTTATACCGGCCTGGGTGCGCGTAATTCCTTTTTCCTTGGCATATTCCATTACTCCGGGCTCATTGAGATAGCATTTCACCTCAATGCCGAGACGTGCCAAAGCTCCTTTTCTTATCCCAGATGCTGCCATCGTGACATCGGTTATTATAGTCCTGACCCTACCCGTTTCAAAAGCCGAATAGATCTGAGGAAGCGCATTTTCGTCGACCTTGACAATATTTTCCATATCAAAATCAGCCGTGGTATGAATCGCATGGAGCATCGGCCACTTGACATTGAGAGACACTTCAGGATGTTTCATCTCCTTTTCGATAGTACGGAAGCTCTCTATCATTATATTTTGGCCGGGTGCCGTCTCATCTTCATTAACATTGTCGCGATAATATCCACGGGGAGTAATCATCTTGCCATCCCAACAATATGTCTGGGAATTACCGATAATCACCACGGTAAACATATCAACATCCTCCGGATTAAATTCAGAAAGTGTAGTGACCGTCACCTGCTCGCCGTCACGCCCTGCCTGTCTTACAAAGCCAACCGGCGTATCACCGCTTCGATATGTGAGAAAAATCTCCTTAAGTCTGAAAAGCTGCCAGTAGCGTGAATTGCTGCGCGGATTATAAACCGCAGTTATAAAATCAGCTTCGGCCGCCGCCTTGATGCGCTTTTCGATCAGCGCCCACGGAGTCATGAGATCGCTGAGTGAAATCACACAAAAATCATGACCTACAGGCGCACCAAGCAAAGAAGCAGCTTTCTGAAACGCACTGATGCCCGGAATTACCTCGACCTCAGCCTCGATTCCGCGCTCTTTCATCATTTCATAGACCAGCGATGCCATGCCATATATACCTGAATCTCCCGAGCTTATCACACACACATCTCTTCCCTCGCTCAACTTGTCGAGAGCCATTGATATGCGTTGACGCTCCTGTTTCATACCTGAGGCCAGCACCTCGGTTTTATCGTTAAGATATTTTTCTATAAAAGGTATATAATACTTATAGCCAACAAGCACCGTGCAGCTACTCAAAGCGCTGACAGCGCGACCGGTAAGATCTCCGCTATTGCCCGGGCCTATGCCTATGACTGTGATTTTGCTCATTTTTAAATTATTAGCGAGGGTGGATTTTTTCTCGCGCCTAAACGCAAAGTTACAAAAATTATATTTATTTTTGCTGAATGAAGCAGCAACTTTTTTCAAAATTTTTGATTGCAGCCACATCTTCGGGATGTGGCAAAACCACCCTGTCTCTCGGACTTATGAGAGCGTTATCGCGCAAAGGTCTGAGAGTTCAACCCTTTAAGTGTGGTCCCGATTATATTGACACTCAGTTCCATTTCGAAGCTGCCGGCCTTAGGTCGATCAACCTTGATCTCTTTATGAGCTCACCCGCTCATGTCGAAGAAATTTTCAATCGTTATTCTTATGATAAGGATGTGAGCATTGTAGAGGGAGTGATGGGACTCTTTGACGGATATAACAGGTATTCAGGGAGTAGTGCCGATATTGCCGAACTTCTACACCTGCCTGTTATATTAATTGTAGATGCTTCATCCACAGCTTATTCTGTAGCAGCTACGATCTACGGGTTTACACACTTCAATCCCCGTTTAAAAATCAGTGGAGTGATATTCAACCGTGTCGGGTCAGCCTCTCATGCGTCATTTCTCAGAGAGGCGTGTATCGACGCTAAGGCGGAGTGTCTTGGTACTATTCCGCGCATCCAGGGGCTTCAAACGCCCTCGCGTCATCTCGGCCTGACTCTCAAGGCTAAAGATGAGATGAACGAGTTTATCGACATGGCAGCTGATATAGTCGAAAACAATGTCGACATTATGCGGCTTATAGAGCTATGTCGATGTGACACTCCATCACAAATCTCAGAGGAAACTTTACCGGAAATTTCTCATAAAGCTACGGTTGCTGTTGCTTATGATGAAGCTTTCAACTTCATCTATCCCGAAAACCTCCGCGCTCTAAGCACTCATCTCAATGCCGATATAAAGTTCTTCTCACCACTTACCGATACCGACCTTCCGGCAAACACGAGTTTGCTCTATCTCCCCGGCGGGTATCCCGAGCTATATGCCAAACAGCTTGAAGCCAACAAATCAATGCGTGAGTCGGTAAAAGAATATGTCGAATCGGGAGGATTTACCATTGGGGAATGTGGTGGAATGATTTATCTTGGTCAGGATCTCGACGGCCACGAAATGTGCGGATGTCTGCCTATCCACACTACCATGTCAGGCGCACGCCTCAGATTAGGTTATCGCCATGTTGATTTCGGCACATTCTCCATCCGCGGACATGAGTTTCATTATTCACGCGTCACCAATCCCGATATTCTCCCCTCCGTGGCCTCACAAAAAAATGTGAGAGGTGAGTCGGTCGACACACCTCTCTATCGTTACAAAAATCTTTTTGCCTCCTACACACATCTCTATTGGGGAGAGTGTGATCCTATGGCAATGTGGCGTCAGTGATTTATTCCTCTTCCCTGAATGTGCGTGCTATCTGGCTGCGTGTCAGAGTGAGTTGTTGTTCAAGATGAGACTTCTGAATCCTCAAAAGCTTTATGCGGTTATAAAGTTGTGAAGCGCCATATACCTCGGCAACGGCAGCGACCTGTTCAGGAGACAGCTTTATGGTATGAGGTTTCCCTCCACCGAAAGTCAAACTTACGGGGTGCATGGCATGGGTCAGTGAGAAATGACCTATCGTGTCACATTCGCCCTGCATAAAGGTTATCATCTCCCGCTCCATAGAGCGGTCGTTTCGCTCTCCGTCATACTCTACTGTAGCCGAAGTAGCACTTTCATTCTCCGACGTAAGAGTTATAGAGGTCGAGAGAGTTCCTTTATTGGCCGAGGAAACTATATAAAAGAGTCCTTCAGGCGACATACGCGCATATATACCCTCAGCTTTTGACGGATCGGCATCCTTCAGACGACTGCTCACATAATAGCCTTCGATAGGATGTTCCACGAATGAAAGCACATTTTTCATCGCTTCAGCATTTACCTCCGCAAAAGCGAGCAGAGAGTCAGTTTCCTCGAGCATTTCAAGAGTAATTTTCTCAAGAGCCTTAGGGCGCAGACTCATTCCTGAACGACGCACTTTTATCTGACGGGGATATTTGGTGTCGATCGAATCGAGAAGATCAATCGCCTGTTGATAAAAGCCCGAATCATAAGCTTCCTGAGCTGATACCAACATTTGTTCGGCCTCTTTTTTCTGAGGGTCGCTACATGACCAGAGCATTGACCCACAAGCCGACCCGACTATGGCAATGATTGCGAGACTGCGGAATTTAGTTGCTACGTTCAACATTTTTTACGCCTTTAACAGTTTTGATCTTTTTAATTAGTAAGTCGAGAGTATTGATGGTCGGCACACCAACCACCAGATAACCTTGAAATATTCCGTCATGAGAATCGATTGAAATACTTCTCAGGGTGGAATCTTTCTCCTTATTTATTATTGAGGTGATATTGGTTACAATTCCTATATCGTCATGGCCCACTACCTTTAGAGTTGCTCCAAACTGTGCGCCCACCTTACCCGACCATTTTACTGCTATAATGCGATAAGGATAGCGCTCGCGCAGACTAATAGCGTTTGGACAATCGAGCCTGTGAATCTTTACAGCTCCTTCCGATGAAATAAATCCGAAAACTTTATCCCCATAAATAGGATTACAGCAACGGGCAAATCTATAATTGAGTCCTTTGATATTATCAGGACCGATAACAAGCACATCGGAATTGTTCTCCTGCTCATCATCATGATTTTGCAAAGTGAACTCCTCGGCCGAACGGGTAAATCCGTTCTCGCCGGAAAGCAGCTGTTCAACCGCTTCGATTTCGGCCACAACGCGGTTCACGTCAAGTTCCTCTATTGAAATCGCGCTATGGAAGTCAGACACCGTCTTATAGCCGAGACGTTTTATCACCTTCATCAGCACCGCCTCGCTAACCTCAAGCTTACGATTCTTGAGACGGCGTTGCAGCAGCTCTCTACCAAGCTCAGCCTGACGTGAAGCCTGTTCATTGAGACTCTGCCTGATCTTGTTTCTCGCTTTTGAAGTTACGACAAACGATAGCCAATCGGCTTTGGGCTGCTGGTTGGCTTGGGTAAAGACCTCGACAGTATCACCGCTTTTCAGGCGGTAGTTAAGCTTTCGTGTGCGGCCGTTGACTCTTCCGCCGGTGCAGGTACATCCCAGCCGCGAATGGATATTGAAAGCGAAATCAAGCAGAGTAGCCCCCTCGGGAAACTTAAACAGATCTCCGCGGGGAGTAAACACAAACACCTCCTTGCAATAAGGATCGAGCTTCATGTTTTTCATCATGTCGCCCGAAGCCTCGCTCGATTGCTCAAGCAACTCTCTCACACGGTTCATCCATGTGTCAAGATTACCTTCGCTGCGGCCTCCTTTATATTTCCAGTGGGCGGCCACACCTTTTTCGGCAATCTCATCCATGCGCCGGGTGCGGATCTGCACCTCTACCCATTTCCCCTCCGGACCCATCACGGTGATATGAAGCGACTCATATCCGTTGCTCTTGGGTATGCTGAGCCAGTCTTTCAATCGGGCCGGATTGGGCTGATACATATCGGTCACAATCGAATATGCGAGCCAACAATCGCTTCTTTCACGCGACAGAGGTGTATCGATAATAATTCTGATCGCAAAGAGATCATATATATGGTCGATATCGATATTTTGTTTTTTCATCTTGTTCCAAATCGAATAAATCGATTTGGTTCGACCTTTGATCTCAAATTTTAAACCCTCCTGCTCGAGCTTGGCTTTCACCGGCCCGATAAAGGCGTCGATATAAGCGTCACGGCTCGTTTTGGTCTCGTTAAGACGACGGGCTATGCGGGTAAAGATCTCACGGTTGGAATATTTCAGCGACAAATCTTCCAGCTCACCTTTTATGGCATACAGACCGAGACGGTGAGCGAGCGGAGCATAAAGATAGTTTGCCTCCGAAGCCACCTGAATCACTCTCTCATGATCGGGATGATGGTTGATGGCACGCATTAATATCAGGCGCTCCACAATCATTATGATTACAACTCTCACATCCTCGGCCAACGTAAGGAGTAGTTTACGGAAGTTATCGGGATCGGTAGCGGCGGCATGCATACCATAGAGACCGGAAACCTTTGTTAAGCCCTCGATCATGGCGGCAACATCATGCCCCCAATCTTTTTCAACATCTTCGACAGTTATCAAGCCACACTCCACCGGCCGATCGAGCAAAATAGCCAGCAACATATTGCGGTCAGGGTTGATACCTTCACACAAAGCCTTGGCGGTGAGCAGGGTGTGGACTATCGGATCGACTCCGGTAAACGAGTCGGTCACTGTGTTGTCGATCTTTTCACTCATGCTTTTATACAATCCGCGGAGCTTCTCAACATCCCCGGGTTGCCTGATGGCGGAAGTCAGCCGCATAAGATCGCGGAATATTCCGGCCGTAGTTTCATTGAGCGTGTGTGTGATTATTTTTTGTGACATTCTAACAGATTCTGTTTAAGCACACAAAATTAATCAATTTCAGCTGTCTCGCCAATTTTATTATTAACTATTAACAAAAATGATTATTTTTGCAACCGCTATGATCAGTCACCGTATTCACATTTCGCTGTCAAATAAATTCGCCGTTCTGCTGACAATGATGATTTTATCCTCACTGTCTCTATCGGCGGCGCCCGACTTAATGTCAAATGCCCGGACTATAAGAGCCATGTTCCGTAACGGATATTTCATCGGGCCGCGCCCCGGTGTGATTGAGATCGGCCCACTTGGATCGACTGTTTCAGATAATGGTGTTGAAGGATTCCGGCTTCAGGCGGGAGTGCGCACGACCCCCCTTTTATCTTCCCGCTTCATATACTCGGCTAAAATAGCCTACGGCTTTAAAGACCATAAAATTAAATATGG
>JAIDXU010000162.1 GCA_029058455.1 Paramuribaculum sp. | reverse complement strand
GAATTGTCAACCGTCAGTTTACTGCATCCCATCAACAGGCAAAGCAGCACGGATAAGGTAAAAATCTTTTTCATGTTGCTAATAATTTTTATTGAGAGTAATGGTGCTTTATTAACAAATATCGCGCTAATAAAATAACTTATTGACTGTAATTTTAACGACTTTTATTATTTACCGAATCAGACAGAGCCGATGGTTGATTTCGGGCTCAATGCATATAATTATTTGTCATTTCAGAATCTCGATTGCACTTCAACACCTCGAATAATAGCAAAAAGCAAGCAACGAGGTGCAGAATTTATCATTTTCAGGGTAGGATGCTTTTATTTTTGGAATAAATGACTAACTTTGCAGACAAACCATCCAAATCATCTTCTGCGAAAATGGTCAGGCATACAAGGTTGAATCTCATGAGACGCTTAGTCGCATTTATTTCGGCAATCATATTTGTCGGATTCTCTCTTCGTGCCGACTCCCCGTCTTCTCAGGATCAGCGACCGTATTACATGGCCGTAAAAACCAATATGCTCTATGACGTTGTTGCTGTTCCCAATATTGGTGCAGAGTTCTATGTTGGCCGCAACGTTTCAATTGCAGCACAATGGATGCACTCATGGTGGAGCTATGAAAAACGTCACCGCTACTGGCGAATATATGGCGGCGATCTCACCGTGCGCTACTGGTTCGGCCCCTCTGCCCACAGAAAGCCTCTTACAGGCCATCATGCCGGAATTTATGCCGGGGCATTGACTTTTGATTTTGAATGGGGTGGTAATGCATATATGGGCGGTCGGCCGGGTCATAATATCTTTGACCGCTGCATAGTCAACACCGGAATAGAATATGGATATTCCCTACCCATAGCGCACCGACTCAATATTGACTTTACTATAGGCTTAGGTTATATCGGCGGCATTGTAGAGAAATTTTCACCGGTCGAGGGATATTATGTTTGGGAGTCTACCACACGCAAGACATGGATAGGCCCCTCAAAAGCCGAAATATCCCTTATATGGCTGATTGGCAGAGGTAATACCAATATCAGGAAAGGAGGTGAGATGTGATGAAACGATATGTTGGCACATGTTTCCGCTCCATTCTAATTCTTTGCTTGATTCTGCCGATTCTGACCGGTATAATATGCAGCCTCGCGTCGTGTGACCACCGCGAATTTCTCTATGAACTTCCGTCAAAGCGTCAGCCTGTAACGGTAGAATTTGACTGGAGCAGTGACCCGGGCGCAAATCCTGAAGGTATGACCGTTTATTTCTTTCGCATGAATTCCACATCCTCAACCCCTATTGTTTATGACATGAAAGGGCGTGAGGGTGGATCGCTCAACCTTATTCCGGGCTTATATGCCGCTATAGCTCATAACAGCGACTCTGACCGCCACGGATTTACAGGATATGACTCCTATCACGAGTTTGGAATCAGGCTCAACGACCATCGAAATATCGGTGACCTGCACAGCAACTCCAATCTCTATCCTCGCATAGACAACGAACGTATAGCCCATTCTCCAGATTCCATGTGGGTCGGCTCGATCTCAATGTTTGAAATCAAAGCTCCCGATCCAACCGTCAGCACCAAAGCGGCTCCCGTTATTATTCGCTTTGTAATGCAGCCCGTTGTGGCCCACTACACATTTCACATCACCAACCCGATCAATTTTAATAACTCCCTCTCTGTTTCCGCCACTCTCTCGGGTATGGCCGGCACAATTCATCCGGCTCGAGGGGTTAAGGGTGAGGAAACGGTAACCCATTTCTTTAATATGACACCTACCGCCGACGGAAATCTGTATGGCGAATTTCTCACCTTCGGCCATTGCGGAGGCGACTCCATAATCTCTAAAGCCGATAATGACGGCTCCCATATTCTCATAATACACGCTACTCTTTCAAACGGCAAGAAATGGAATTCCGTTCATGATGTCACCGATCAGATACATAACTCCAGGGTGCAGGACTGTGTGATAAAGCTCGACTCCGTATCTTTTCCAAAGTCATCTGCCGGCGGAGGATTCTCACCCACAGTAGGCGATTGGAGCGGCAACCGTGAGGAAGTGGGAATGTAAGACCTAAATTCAAACTTAATAACCTTCTTAAATATTTACTAACCAAACAAACCAACAACAACATGAAAAAGATCCTGTTAATGACGGGTATTGCTGCCCTCACTCTTTCTTCATGCTCCCAGGAGGATGTTATCAGCGTTAACGACAAGAACGCTGATAATCTCATCACATTTCGCGTGCGTTCACAGAAACTTTCGCGTGCCTCAGAGTTCTCTACCTACAACCTTGACGATTTCATGGTATTCGGCTTCAAAGGTGACGCTGATGAAGGTGAGGAATTGCTCGATTATTTTGAAAACGGTGATCCCTTGAAATTCACACGCGACGGACTGCTGTTCACTTCCGAAATCCCCTACTATTATCCCGGTGACGGCTCATGGCTATCTTTTGCGGCCTATGCTCCCTCTAATCTGAAGATGACAAAGGCTGACAAGTATGGAGGCATAAAAATCGACAACTTCACAGTAGAGAGTGATATCACAAAACAGATTGATATAATTTTCGCCGACGGTGGCTCCAATCTCGAACCTGACGAACCTGATCAGGAGCTGACATTCAAACATGCTTTGTCAAAGGTTTACATTTCTGAAGTCAGAAATTCAGATACACGCTTCAAATATGAAATCATGGGCGTGAAATTCGGAAATATCCACAATTCCGGTAATATATATTATAAAGGAGAAAAAGCATTAAACATGCCTGAGGGCGAGATTAACGAGACCTTTAATTCAGACGGATATATCAGAAATGGAGATGGTAGAATTGCTTTGATGCCTACCGGTGACCAGAACAACGACATGGAATATATCTTCAACGCACCTATCATTCTTGATAAATCTACAACAACCGCTGATGTTATGTCGGGCAGCGACACAGAGGCCGTTGAAGCCGCTGATAAAACCGGAAGCTTCATGATGATTCCCCAGCAGTTGAGTTCTGCTTTCCTTAATGAAGAAGGTGAGCTTAACTCAGGCTCTTTTGATTCGGGCATGTCTTATATCGCATTCCTTGTGCGTATCACCAACCTCATCACCAATGAAGTTATCTATCCCTATGCAGAACGCGTAGAGGCAATCTCAAAGACCATTGGCGAGCATACATACGCATGGGCAGCTTTCCCCGTATCAACACTGTGGGTTCCCGGCTTATATACCGATTACCTCGTTGACTTCTCAAAAGGTGCAGGTTTTGTTGCTCCCGGAGCCGATGAAGAAATTGTTGGCAGACCTATCCTCGGCCGTGAAATCAAATTCACAATTACAGTTGGCGAATGGGATAATGGCGGTTGGATTACAATCGATGAAAAAAATCAGCTCGGTGTTGACGTAGCTGACGATGAAGATCCTTTCGGAGAATAATAATCCCTAACT
>JAIDXU010000161.1 GCA_029058455.1 Paramuribaculum sp. | reverse complement strand
CTGCAAGTGCAGGAGTCTTGGTCGTGTTTAGTCCTGTTTTGGTCACAGTTGCGATTTTGCTCCATTATTTCAACGAAGGCGCAGGTGTGTTTTTCTATCAGGAACGTCCCGGCTATAAGGGTAAACCCTTTAAAATTGTAAAGTTCAAGACAATGAATGAGCGTAAGGGACCCGACGGTAAATTATTGCCAGATAAGCAACGAATCACCAAATTCGGTGCCTTTGTGCGCAACTCCTCGCTTGATGAGCTTCCACAGTTATGGAATGTGCTCAAGGGAGACATGTCGCTCATCGGTCCCCGTCCTCTGCTAATGCAATATCTGCCGCTCTATTCCGATGAGCAGATGCGGCGACATGACGTTCGACCTGGTATTTCCGGATGGGCTCAGTGTCATGGCCGCAATAATCTCTCATGGACTGAGAAATTCAAACTTGATGTTTGGTATGTTGACAATATCTCTTTCAAGACCGACTGTTCTATCGTATGGACTACCCTGAAACATGTAATTAAGAAGGAAGATATTGACAATTCACAGTCAACACAATTCACCACAGAACTTTTTAACGGTGAGAACTAATCAATTTCTTCACTCGATTAGCTTTTTGTAGTTGAATTTATATAAAGTTCTCAAATATAAATGGCAACTTTATATTTTTCTCTGCTATCTTTCAATCATAAATACAATAGTCTGTGATTCAAAACATCAATCACCTTACTACACCCTGCTTCATCTTTGATGAAGCTGAGTTTGAACGCGGTATAACAGGGTTTCGGGACGCCCTAAAAAGCTATTTCAATAAATCTAAGATTGGCTATTCGGTTAAGACCAATTCTTTGCCCTATGCTCTGCAACAGGCACACCGATACGGTTGCAAAGCAGAGGTTGTGAGTCATGACGAATACCGTCTTGCGCGTCTATGCGGTTATGAACCCCAAGATATTATATATAATGGTCCAATGAAGTCTCGCGAGACTTTCATTGAGGCGGTAACATGTGGAGCTATAGTTAATATTGAGACCAAACGCGAACTCCAATGGCTATCACAACTTTCAGAGGGTAGAGTTTATAATATAGGGTTGCGGTTGAATATCAACATTTCGCATATATCTCCTGAAGATGCTGACGGTGATGACGATAATAGCCGCTTTGGTTTCAGCGATGAAAGCGGAGAGTTTGCCGAGGCAATAGATTATATAAACTCTTCTCTAAAACTCCGTCTTGCAGGACTTCACATTCACCGCACAGCCCATTCCCGCTCACCGAGATTTTATGAGCGCTCGGTAGAATCTGCGGCAAAAGTTATTGAGAAATATGGGTTAAAACTTGACTACCTTGATGTAGGTGGCGGATACTTCGGCATATTTCCTAATAAGCCAACTTTCAGCGATTACGCAGAGGCTTTCTATAAGTCACTCCACCTTTATGGCCTCGAACAACTAGAGATAATAGTTGAGCCGGGCAATGCTCTGACTGCAAGTGGATTTAAATTTCTTTCTGAGGTGATAGATGTTAAGCGTGTCAACTCTAAGACGCGTTTCATCACTACTGACGGCTCTCGCAACGACATAGATCCTTTCTTTAAGAAAACAGACTACCTTAAAGAAATATTGATTTCTGACAATAACCGGCCGATAGAACCACTACAAATTGTCACCGGTTGTACATGTCTTGAATATGACCGCCTTTTTACTCTAAAAGATTCACCACGTCTTGAAGTCGGTGACCAAATCCTATACAATAATGTTGGTGCCTATACAATGACTCTTTCCCCGCAGTTCATTCGTCTATGGCCGAGAGTATATACTATCGACCTTCATGGAAATTACCACCTCATACGACGAGAAAGTCGGGCTGCAGATATTATGAATCTGAATATTTAAGCAATCATCATATATGAATAATCTGCTATTTTGCAGCGTTGGTCGCCGTGGGCGTCTGCTGCGTAATGTCAAGGAAACCATTGGTAAAACCGGACTTGTTGTCGGTACAGATAATAAATCTACAGCTCCGGCACTACAGTTCTGCGATCGTCAGTATGTAGTTCCCCGAATTACTGAGCCCGGATATATAGATATTATTCTTGACATCTGTAAAGAAAATAATATCAAGGCAATCACTACACTGATTGACCCTGAAATCGAAATTCTCGCAAACAACACCGAGAAATTCAAAGCCATAGGAGTCACTCCTCTTTGCCCGGCTCCCAAGAGCGCAATATATTGTTTCGATAAGTTTGAGTTGTATAAATATCTTACTGAAAAAGGTATTCGCACGCCTCTCACATTCCATGACTGGAATGAGTTTAAAGCCGCTCTCTCCGACGGCAGAATCTCTTTCCCGGTGTTTATGAAACCGGTATGCGGAAGCGGAAGCGTGGGCGCTCACAAAGTCTACACGCTTGAGCAAGCTGAAGCTGACTGGTTCTCGGGCGAACATGATTATATTATCCAGGAACTGATGACCGGAGGCGATTGCGACGCTGATGTTTATGTTGACACGATCTCACATAAAGCAGTTGCCGCTTTCTCAAAACGCAAAATAGAAACCCGTATCGGAGGTGCAAGCAAAACATGCTCCTTCAAAGACCCCAAGCTATTCGACTTTATTGAGAAGATATGCTCAGTGTTCGAATTCAATGGGCCGCTTGATATGGACTTCTTTATAAAAGACGGAGAGTATTATCTGTCTGAAATCAACCCGCGCTTCGGTGGTGCCTATCTCCATGCCTATGGTGCAGGTGTAGACTTTATTCAGTTGATAGTTAATAATATTAACGGTATCGAGAATCCTGTAAATATAGGTAATTACGATGAAAACATCCTCATGATGATGTATGATGATGTTGTAATCGCTCGCGCGGAGGATCTTGTTGACCGTAATTACTCATTCATCTAAAGATATATGCAAGAACGGATATTGCTGTGCCTGGCGCATATGAGCGGCCGGGAGATGG
>JAIDXU010000160.1 GCA_029058455.1 Paramuribaculum sp. | reverse complement strand
CTTGATTTCGTGTGACGCTAAAAGAGTGGCGGTGGCGCCCTCAATAGGCTGACCGTCAGCATTAAGCAGAGCTACTTTGGTTGATGATGCATCCGCGCCGGCCAGTTCAAAATTAACTGTCACCGATTGAGCGGCAGCCCACAGGGGAAGCAACATCGCAACAAGCAGAAAAAGCTTTCCTGGTATCTTCATTACAGATAAAATGTGATAATTTGTTAATATAGTTTGTGTAAGTCTCCAAAGGGAGCCTTAGGCTCCATTAATGCGCAAATTTAAGCATTAAAAACCACAATCACAATCATTATCAGTTAAAATTAAAATAGCTATCGCAGCTATAATAGCTATCATAGCTAAATTAGCTGATATAACAAAGGCCCGCCGTTGCCGGCAGGCCTTTGTTAAAGGAGATTAGTATGGAGATTATTCCATTTCTTCGCTGTTGATCTGGAGTTCTGCGCCGTTCCAGTAAGCACTGTTGGCAGTAGTCAGGCTACCTGCCTTAGACTCGATGACACAGAAGCGGAGATACTTGAAGGGTTCGGTGTGCTGGAAGTTACCGAAGTGACCTTTGGCACCGCCACCGCTGAGCACGGTGAGCATGTCGGTTACCTCAGCCATCTTAGCCCAGTTCTCACGGTCGTTTGAAACATAGAGGTGAACAGTCTTGGGAGCACCGTTATTGTTGTTTGAACGACACTGGAAATCGAATGATACGCACTGGAGAGGAGCGGCAAATGTAAATTCGATGTAAGAGCCATAGGTGGGATGGTGGCTGTCGGCGGTAGCACCAGTTGACCATGCCGAGTGGAAGAAGGTACCGGGGTTATTGTCGAAAAGACCGTCAAGGGGACCTTCGGTGGGTTCGGGGTCATTGGTTGAGTAGCTGCTTATGAGCGACACGTTATAACCGAGCACTACATAGTTGGCAGAAGGATTGATGTCGATGTCGAGACCCGAGATGCTTGCAAGCTTGATGGGGAGGGCAACCTTCGAGAAAGGAAGGTTGGGGGCATCGATTTCAATGTCGATATTGGTAGTGTTGGCACCGAGATTGAAAGTAAACTCCTGGTTGGGAGAAACAATACCGGTGTAGAGCGAAGGATCCATCATGGCATAGGTGGTGCCTTCGGCGGCATTTACCTGATCGAGAAGCTCCTGGCTAACCTCGAGGTCGAATTTCAGCGGCCAGCGGTTGATGATAGGAAGCTGAACGGGCACGGTTACTTTGATCTTGCCGGCTTTAGCCTCTGAGGGAAGGAGAGTTGTGGCTCTCAGACCTCTGAGACCGAGACCGATCTGGGGTTCATTGTAAGAGGGCACAAGGAAGAGATACTGACCTTCGTCATTGATCGAAGCGTTCTCGCTCTTGAGCTGGATAGGAATTACAGGGGTCTGGGTGTTGGGGAGTGACTGCATGAAAGCATACACTTTGTCAACATCCACAAGGAGTGAATCGAGATGGTAGGTCTGGCCTGCAGCAAACACGATGTCGTTGGCGTTGGTGTTGTTGCTGAACTTATAGGCATCGACAGGCACCTGGCTGAGGTAGGTGAAACCGTAGTCCTCGGTATAGGCTTTGAACTCTTCAACAGTCATTGTGGAAACCTGAACGTTTACGGCACTCTCTTTCTGAGCGCTGCCACCACGCTGAATTGTGAAGTTGTAGACCTGGGTGGTCTCGGTTGAATAAAGGTCGATAGGCTGCTGATTGGAAACCTGGAACTTGATCACATTGTGATAAGCCTCGGGATAACGGTCATCGTAGTTACCGTCGCAGGAGGATACCGCCATTGTGAGCAGTGGAAGCAGGCCGGCAGCGAAATATATCTTTTTCATGAAATATGTTCGTGGGTTATGATTAGTTTACGAAACTCGAAGATTAATAACCGGGAGCCTGTACAAGCTGCGGGTTCTTGTTACATTCGTTATAGAACACGGGATATACATACAGACGGTCACCCCAGGTGTAGGGGAAGTTAAGAGGCATGGGAGTGAAGAATTCCTCGAACGAGGGATTTTCAACCTGACAGTTGAGCACCATGCGGGTACCGTAGCCGAGCTGCTGCTGACCGAGTTTCCAACGACGAACGTCGAAGAAACGCTGGCTCTCGTTCCAAAGCTCGATGAAGCGCTCGTTGCGCACCCAGTCAACGATCGACATGCCGCTCTGAGCTACCATAGCCTCGGTGAGATCAGGCACACCGGCACGGTTACGGATAGGATTCAGATACTGGAGGGCGTTAGCGGTCTGACCGAGCTCAGCATAACATTCGGCAATGTTGAGGTAAACCTCGGCAAGACGAATGATAGGATAGGGAGCGGTGTTATACATGTTCGACTGACCTGAGATGGTGAAGTAGGCAGCGGGGTGGATCCACTTCTGGGGCAGGAAGCCTGAAGGACAGAAGTTACGGGTAAACTCTTTGGGAGAATAACCCTGACCGGTGCTCTTACGCATGTTGAGGGTAAGAGGACGCTTGTTGTCGTAGATACGGCTGCCGAAGTCACCGCCGTGGAATGACATCCAGGCATAGAAACGGGGTTCGCGGTTGGTGCAGATCTTCACGATTTCAGAACGTGAGCCGCGGAGACCGGCTGCGGTATACCAATCTTCTTTGTCGAAGTAGTTGGGGTCGTTTTCGGGAAGATAACCGTCAACGGTGTTGAAGTGCTCGATGGTGTAGAGCGAAGCACCGAGACCGTTCCATGTGTCAAACTGAGTACCGTCCTGCTTGGTGAGGATGTGGTAGGGAAGACGGGCTGAGATGGTGTAGCCGCTGATACCCTCTGAAGAAGCGAAGATGATTTCGCGGTTACCCTCGTTTTCACGGGTGGTGTTGAGGTAGCGGAGCATCATTACCTTCTGAGCGAAGCCTTCGGGAGCATCGAAAGGAATGTAGGGGAGGTCGAGGCTGTTCTGATGATACATAGCGGTATCATTGAAGAGTTCGCGCTGACCTGCGCCAAGAGCAAGCTGGAGAGCCTCGAGGTTAGCGTCGAGAGCTTTCTGCCACTTAGAAGCATCATATTTGTGTGACACGAGGTCGAGACCGTAGTCGTCAGTACCGAGTTCGGGATCGGCGGGAGTGGTGAAGTTTTCGTTACGCCAGGTGGGGTAAGGGAACTGACCATTCCAGAGGGGAGAAGCTGCATAGAGCATCATACGACCCTTGATAGCCTTACAGATAGTAGAGGTGGCACGACCGATTTCGTTTTCGGGACGCACTGCGGGAAGATCCTTAGCACACTCGTCGAATTCTCTGGCGAGATAAGCCACGCAATAGTCGTAGTGATAACGGCCTTTGAACTGTGACTCGGGAGTTGTCATGGGAATCAGCTCGGTAGTGATGGGTATCGGGCCATAACGACGGAGGGTGAGATAGTGATAGAAGGCTTTGAGGAAGCGGGTTTCGGCGAGCCATGTCTTGAGCTCGGTTTCGCTCATATCCTTATACCACTGCTGGGTTGAGCCAACTTCAGCGAGCTTCTGCTCGAAGAGGAGACACTGACCAATATACTTATACCATGTGCCCCATTCCCAGTCGATAGATGAGAGGTCGGCAGGTGACATGGTGTTACGGAGGGTACCGTTGAGCTGGGGAACGTCAGAGTTCCAGGTATAGGGGTTGAAATACTCGTCGGTGGTTGAATTGACCTCTTTACGGTGGTTAAGGGTAAGGTCACCGTTGTAGATACCTTTGTAACATGAATAGAGGAAACCCCTTGCACGGTCGTAGGTCTTCATCGAGTCGTCGATGTTGGGCTGTTCCGGGGGAACTACGTCGAGGTAGTTACAGGAATTGAGGCCAACAAGTCCAACGAGAGCTACAGCCAGAGTAGCAGACTTGAATATTTTGAAAAGCTTCATAATTGATTATAGTCAGATAGATTGAATAAGGGGAGAAGAGTTATTAGATATGGAGCTGCAGACCGACTGTGACTGTCTTCGACAGAGGATAGCTGTTCCATGATTCGAGCTCGGGATCCCAGATTTTGAATTTAGAGAAGCGGAGCAGGTTGTTACCGTTTACGTAGATACGGCCATATTTGAATGACCAGCCGAGCTCAACATTGCGGAGACGGAGCTGTGAGCCGTCGCGCATCCAGTATGTTGAAGCAACTGCGTTGTTGGCAACGTCGGTCTGAGCAACACCGAGACGAGGATATTTGGCGTTGAAGTCGGGGTTCAGGGGATCGAAGTAGTTGTCGGCTACCCACTGGAGGGCGTTGCGGTCGGTAGTAGCGGCACCGTCACGACCTTCACCGAAGGGCTCAAAGCCGTTCATCATGATGTTGCGGCGGCCGATACCTGTGAACTGAACACCGAGGTCCCAGCTCTTATACTGAACGTAAGCACCGAAACCGTAGTTAACCTGAGGATTGGTACCACATTCGCTGATCATGGTGCGGTCGTTGTTGTTGATGATACCGTCACCATTGAGGTCGCGATATTTGATATCACCTACCATAACTGAAGAACCGAGGTCCTGACGGGGTGAGTTGTCGATTTCTTCCTGTGACTGGAAGAGACCTTCGGCGATGAAGCCCCAAGTTGCATTCAAGGGCACACCTTCGGTGTTTTCAGGCACCCAAGCTTCCTCATATACGGGACGGTCCCAGTCAATAACTTTGTTCTTGGCGTAGGTGAAGTTACCGTTGATGTTGAAGCTCCAGTCTTCGTTGATACGATGAGCGTAGTCGGCTGATACTTCGAAACCGTTGTTGTCTACCTTACCTTTGTTAGAGTAGGGCTTGGCGATGTCGTATGCGAGCATCTGAGGCCATGCTTCACGCTGGAGGAAGATGTCATAACGTTTTTCCTTGAAGTAGTCGAATGCGATGTGGAGGTCGCGGAAGAGGTTCATGTCGACACCGATGTCAAGCTTTCTTGATTTTTCCCAACCGATGCCCTGAGTTGCATAGTAAGCGAGCTGAGGACCACCGGCCTGGTTGTAGTAACCTGAACCGGGACCGAACGATGAAGTAAGGTATGCGAGGTTGTTGTTGGTGATCTTGTCGATGTAGAGGAAGTAAGAACCACCGGCCTGGATAAGGTCGTCAGAACCTACGAGACCGTAAGAAGCACGAACCTTCAAGTAGCTGATAACCGGAGATACGGGTTCAAAGAACTTTTCGTTGCTGATAACCCAGCCGAGTGAACCTGCGGGGAAGAAACCGAAACGGTCTTTCTTGGCGAGACGCTCGGTACCGTTATAACCGAAGTTGAACTCGGCGAGGTAACGGTGGTCGTAGTCATAAGTCACACGACCCGAGAGACCCTGGTTACGGTTGGGGAGAGTCTTGTTATATACGCGGTATTCGCGCATACGGTAGATAAGCTGAGCGTTGATGTCGTGAACACCGGCAAACTTGCGGCCATACATAAACTGACCCTGGAATTCGAAGGTGTTGTCAGAACGCTGAGTTACGTCAGACTCCGAGATAAAGTCGGTACCGTTGGTGTTGGCGAGACGGATCGAGTAGTCACCGGTTGGATCGTTTTCGTCATAGTCGTCAAGCTTATAGAGATAAGGAGTGATCGAACGGGCGAAAGCGAGTGAACCCCAGCTCTTGAAGTTAACCCAAGCGTTGAATTTAAGACCGGGGGTAACCATACCGAGGTCCTGATTGAGCTCAACGGTTGTGTTGATGGTGTTTTCGTTGGTCTGAGCGAAGCTCGAGTTCATCTGAGCAAACGGGTTGGTCAGGAACATACCGGGAGTCATCTCATAAGTACCGAACTTGATGTGCTCCACTTCGGGACCCACTGCATCGGGATACATGAGGGGGAACATCACGGGGTTAGAGGTGAGGATGTTGTTGAAGATGCTCTTCGAAGTGAGGTTAGGCGAGGTATTCTGACGAATCTGCGCGTTCATACGCATGTTGACAGAAGTAGTCGGAGTAGCCTGATAGGTAATGTTGCTCTGGAAGGTGTAGTTGTAGATGTTGATGTTGTTGTTCCACGAATACAGCTTCTTGGTGTTGAGGTTACCATCTTCGTGCTGAGCCTGAAGTGACATGTAGTATTTAACCTTGCTACCACCACCGGTGAGGCTCACCATAACTTTCTGACGCATTGAGAGGTCTTTGAAGAGAGCGTCTTTCCAGTTTACGTCGGGATAAACATAGGGGTTAACACCGTTGCGGGTGTTTTCGATCTGAGCCTCTGAGTAGCGGGGAGCCAGATTGGGGTTACGGGCATACATGGCGGCATTGCGCATTTCCATGAAAGTGGCACCGTCAACGAAGTCGGGGAAGTCGCTGATGAAGTTAAACGAACCTTCGGCCGAAACGTTGATAACAGTCTTCTGGTTGTAGTCACCGCCTTTGGTCTTAACGATCATCACACCGTTAGCACCACGGGCACCGTAGATAGCGGTTGCAGAGGCGTCTTTAAGGATAGAGAACGACTCGATGTTTTCAGCGGGAACGTAGTCGAGGTCGGCAGCTGAAATTTCTACGTCGTCGAGAAGGATAAGAGGAGTGGTACGGCCACCGGAAGTGGAGATACCGCGGAAATAGAACTCAGCACCTGAACCGGGGTCACATGATTTCTACTGAGCGAGCACACCGGCGACGCGACCACCGATCGAGGTAGAAAGAGT
>JAIDXU010000016.1 GCA_029058455.1 Paramuribaculum sp. | reverse complement strand
AAATCACTCTGTCTCTCACTCCGGCAGGGAGGTTTTTGTGAAGCATCAGCAGGTTGTTGCGGTAGTTGAGATAGGTTTTGCGCGGATCGGAGGGGGGAAGCGAACCTCCGCCGAGATGATACACGCGGCTTTGCGGCACAACGGCCACTTTCAGCCCCATGCGTCTTATGCGCCAGCATAGGTCTATCTCCTCCATGTGGGCGAAGAAGCCGCTGTCAAGACCGCCGGCCTTGAGATAGACTTCGGTTTTAACGGCGAGTGCCGCTCCCGAGGCCCAGTCGACAGTGAGGGGAGTGTCATATTGCCCGTTGTCGCTTTCGCAGGTGGCAAAAATCCTGCCGCGGCAAAACGGGTAGCCGTGCCGGTCGATAAACCCTCCCGAGGCTCCGGCATACTCAAACAGATGAGGCTCCCGGTAGCTGAGCAGCTTGGGCTGACAGGCCGCTATGTCGGGATTGTCGGCAAGGCAGTCGACGAGCGGGGTGAGCCAGTCGTTCTTGACCGCCACATCGCTGTTGAGCAACACTACATACTCATAACGGTCTTTAACCGCCGAGATGGCGCGGTTATAGCCCTCGGCAAAGCCATAGTTGCGTGGAAACAGCATTAGCTCGACTTCGGGGCATGACTCTCTGAGCCAAGCCACCGAGTTGTCGGTAGATCCGTTGTCGGCCACTATCACGCGCCCTTTTTCGCGAGGAGTGTGGGCTATGACCGAGGGCAGAAACTCTTGGAGGAGTTTCTCACCGTTCCAGTTGAGGATTATTACTGCTGTCGATGGATTGCTCATTATGATCGGTTTTTTGGGGAAGAGTCACAGGTATTTTCCATCTCTTGTGACTCCATAGCCACAGCGAGGGATTGGCGTTGATGGTTTTCTGCAGGCTGGCGGCATACATTTCGGTCAGAGCCATGGGAGGAAGTTTGGTCACGTCGTCGCTCAGCAGTTTCACATTTATGCGGTAATGACCGCGCGAGGTTTTCTGCATATCCCAGTAGATGGCTGCCATGTCAAGACGGCGGCACACCGTTTCGGTGCCTGTGATCATCGCCGTGGGGCGGTTGAGAAACATCATCACATGGGTGGGATCGCCGTGTGACGGTTTCTGGTCACTCATAAATCCGGTTATGCTCAGGCGCTTGTCGCGTTTAAGCAACAGCAGGTCGCGAAACACCGTATGCTTTGGAAACGAGCGGGGGTGAAATCTTGAGCGAAGATGCAGAAACAGGGCGTCGAACCATTTGTTTTTGAGCGGACGGTAAACCTGACAGAAGTCTGCCTCATTGTTGAGGGCGTAGCGGCTCCAGAGTGTCACCGAGGGTGCCCATTCCCAGTTGCCGGTGTGGGAGAAGTAGGTCACGATGCTTTTGCCGCGATCAAAGAGGCTGTCGATTAGCTCGATGTTGTCAAACACCATGCGGCGTTTTATCTCCTCGTCAGAGATGTGAAGCAGTTTGATGGTCTCGAAAAAATAGTCGGTAAACTGCAGGTAGAACTGTTTTTCGATTTTTTTCAGTTCTTTTTGAGACAGGTCGGGATAGCAGGCGGCAAGATTCTCCCTCACTGTCTTGACGCGATAGCCCACTATGTTTCTCAATATCCATGCCAGGCCGTCGCTGAGGGGATAGAGCGCTCCGAGGGGCATACGGGCCAGACCCTTCATTGTGAGGAGAAGTGGCCAATAAGCCATGCGCTGCCACAGCGGGAGGCTCTTCATCGGCGACTGATCGGGGGCGTTTTTTTTATCTTGCGGTGTCATTGCTCAAGAATTATTCTGCCTGTAATCAGGCCGTCGGATGACAGGGCGGGAGATTGCGACAGCGTGAGTCTCACCGGTTGGATTGTATTGGCAAGTGCGGCATTATATGGCACTTCGACCTGAAGGTAGTTGTCGGTGTGGCCGGTCATGGTGTCGCCCCCTCCGGGTGTGGACGAGCGGCGGCGAGTGTGCTCAAACAGCACGTTTCTCACCGTGCCGTCATATCTCCCGGCAAACTCCTCGAGCTTGCGCTCTGACAGCGCTATCATCTCCAATGCGCGGCGGTGGCGCTCGGCCGGGTCCACATTTCCCTCTATCTCAAGGGCGCGGGTGCCGGGTCGCTCGCTGTAGGGAAACACATGCAGCCGGCTTATTGGAAGTGACTCTACAAACCGGCGCGAATTTTCATATCTTTCGGCACTCTCGCCCCTCGCACCCACTATCAGGTCAACACCGATAAACGCGTCGGGAATAAGTTGCACTATCTTCTCCATGCGGTGGCGGAACAGCGCGGTGTCATAGTGACGACGCATGAGTTTCAGCACCTCGTCGTCGCCACACTGCAACGGCACATGGAAGTGTGGCATAAACCTGTGCGATGACGCTACAAACTCAATTATCTCATCGGTGAGCAGATTGGGCTCTATCGACGAAATGCGATAGCGGTCTATACCCTCAACATCGTCGAGGGCGCAGATGAGGTCGAGAAAAGTCTCATTGTTGCGGCGGCCGAAGTCGCCGATATTCACGCCCGTTATCACAATCTCGCGGGCACCGTTCGCGGCGGCCTGACCTGCCTGAGTCACCATCTCGGCTATTGTGCCGCTGCGCGATCGGCCGCGGGCGTAGGGTATGGTGCAGTAGCTGCAGAAATAGTCGCAACCGTCCTGCACCTTGAGGAAACATCTTGTGCGGTCGCCCTGCGAGCATGAGGGGGTGAATATCCTTATATCTTTGGTGGGGGTTACAGCTATGTTTTTCTCCGACAACGGTGTGACGGCCGATTGCTCGAGATATTCTTCTATAAGGCAGTCGATTTCACCCTTGCGGTCGGTTCCCGCCACTATCGCCACTCCCGGCAGCGAAGCCACCCTGTCGGGGCGCAGCTGGGCATAGCACCCGGTAACCACAATCTTAGCCTCCGGCCACTGACGGGCAAATTTCCTTATGGCCTGACGACATTTCTTGTCGGCGAGTTCGGTAACCGAGCATGTGTTGATTATCACAAAATCAGGCACATCTCCACGCTGCACCCTCATAATGCCTTTTTCGGCAAGAGTGCGGGCCACGGTCGAAGTTTCTGCAAAATTGAGCTTGCAGCCGAAGGTGTGGTAGTGGGCGGTGAGACCCGGAAATCTTGATTGGTCGATCACTGTTAGTCTGTTGTAAATCGGAAATAAACTGTCGGACATGGAATCCGATATGCAAAATTAGCGATTTTTTCCGACATCATAGCTGTGCCGGAAAAAATCGCTATCAGACCTTTTTACCCGAGATGAGTTGTAATTACCGGCGAATCATCATCTTCTTGCCGTTGATGATGTAGAGACCGGGGGTGAGGGCGTTGATGTCGGCTTCGGTAGCCGTGGGGCTGAGTCTCACGCCCTGCAGGTTGTAGATTCCCTCAGGCGCATAGCTGTTATCCTCCTCGTCGGCTGATATATCATCTATGCCCGAGACGTATGGTTTGAGAGATACAGTGAAGTTAAAGCGGTCGTTGAGGTTTACCGGTCGCGGCTCCCGGTTCTTGCTCTCATAATAATATATGCTTCCCGGCGGGAAGTAAAGGTGACCGTCCTTGAATGTGCCGTAGAGATCTCCCTCGGGCAGACCCATGCGCCTGTTGTAGGCCTCGACCGACTCGATCATTGCGTAACCATATCCATTACTAATGCCGATCTGACAGCAAGGTATTCTCACTTTATCGGGATTTCTTACATCGATCAAAATGTCGTAGGGCCCTTCGGGAAAAGCTCCCGCCTCCTTGTAATAATCCCATTGACATTCCACAAGCCCTGTGCGGGTGGTGGTGTAGGGGTCGCGCAATATCAGGAAACCGGGGAGGTTTTTGATAGCTCTGAGCTGCACTTCGTAGGGCTTCGTATAAGGATATTTTTCAGGATATGCTGAGGCAAAGATGTCGTCGGAATAGGTGACTGTCTCCACCTTGCTCGGCAGCCAGTTGTTCCATCTCAAATCTTCCTTCCTCAATATCTCAAGATACTCCTGCCAGCAGTATGACGCAGTCTTCTTGCGCACTACTTCACCGTTGCGGTTTGTGGCTACCATTACATAGGTATATATGCCTGATGGTTTTTTATAAATGGGATAACTAAACCAAGTCCGGCGTTCATTTGTATAGGTAGCTTTATCACCGGTAGCGATAACATCAGCCGCTACTTCATCGGGCACATTAGCGAATGGATAATCAGTAAATATCTTACAGTAAATGTTTTTCACGTCTAAGCCATAGGAAGCCCATATGCTCCATGAATAATTCATTTTCAATGCATCCGGCACCGGAGCATTACGACCCGTAGGCATTTCATCATCAATTATCTTTAAGCTGTAATCCATATCACAAGTATATGGATCGGGCAACTTAATAGTTAGACCGCAGCCGTCAACCGGTCGGCGTTTTGCTCTGAAATCAGTAAACCACCAATCATCATAACGTGCATTATAATGATAGATAGCTGAATTCATCCAAAATGCACCCGGAGGGAATGTAATAGTATTACCAACTAATTTGCCGTAATTTTCATCTGTGAATATATCATTATAATCTTGAGGATGTGTTACTTCAGGAACCGGCTGTAATATGCCAAGTAAACAATTGTCATTGAAATTTGATAGATAAATATAATCTTCTCCTATTCCTATTAAAACTTTTTCAGGATTTGTCGTATCAATATATAACGCTTCATTATCAAGGATATATCCGTCGATATTTGCGTAGGGCTTTAGGGCATAAATACCGGCATAAAGCGTGCTTTCCTGAATTTCTACCGGCCATGTGGTGTATTGCAACGGACCGCCAATATAGTCTTCAGTCCATTGAGCCTCGCCGATAGTTCTCCATGCGTTTTCAGCTTTTATTGCATCTTTGACATGAGGACGAATGTTGCCTATATTAAATCTATACTCAGTTATCCAATTAAATCCCGTTGTCCATTCACCCTCTAACCACCAATTAGCATGAGCAGTTCCGCTACATCCGACTCCGAGAATAATAGCGAGAATCGCCCGAAAGAATTTATGTGTTAAATTCCTCATAAT
>JAIDXU010000159.1 GCA_029058455.1 Paramuribaculum sp. | reverse complement strand
GGGGTAAGGAGAAAAAAGTGCCTGACAGTTATTTTTTCACAATCGAAGTGAGAGATGCGTTGACACATCGGTCGATTGACGGCGCGCAGGTTTATCTAAAAGTGGTCAAAGACTCTCTTAACAGGCAGATCGCAGGGAGAACTAATAAAGATGGCGTCGCTGAATTTACTGCAGATTCAGGAGCCGACAAATATACATTCAGAATTTCCTATAATGGCGGTCCTAAAAAATTGTTGTGGGAATATGAGCCTGAAAGTGTGGAATATACTATTAGCGATAAATATAAAAAGTCTCATCATGTTGGCCCCGTTTATCTCAGACACAAAAGAAACATAAACCTCGATGAAGTGTCAGTAAAGGCTTCAAAAGTGATGTTTTATTACAAGGGCGATACATTGATTTATAACGCCGACGCATTTGTTTTGGCCGAGGGGTCAATGCTCGACGGTCTGATTTCCCAACTGCCGGGTGTGAAGCTTAACCGCCGTGGAGAAATCACGGTCAACGGCAAGAATGTTGATGCTCTGCTTCTTAACGGAAAAGATATATTCAACGGCAAAAATCAGTTGATGCTTGAAAATCTGGCGGCTTATACCGTCAAGGATATTGCCGTATATAACAAAGCTACGTTTGAGAGCAAAGCGCTCGGCATTAATGCCGGAAGTCAATATGTGATGGATGTGAGGCTAAAACGACAGTATAAGCACGGTTTCTTCGGAAACGGAGAGGCGGGATATGGTACTGACAACCGCTATCTTGCAAAATTGTTCGGGATGTGGTATTCCGAAAATGCAGGCATGACTCTTTTTCTTTCAACAAACAATCTCAACGACGACGCCAAGCCCAAGCCGGGGTATGCTGACGGCTCATGGAGCGAAAAAGAGGTTTCGACAGGAGTGGGATCATATCATTCAGGTGGCATAACCTATAATGCCGAAGGCCCCGACAGCAAATGGAAAGTGCAGGGTGATGCCGTGGCCAAATATTCCGACGGCAAGGTAACGCGTGGGACAAATACAGCCGCGCTAATTCCTGGCAATGAGATATATCAATATAGTTTTGAAGACTCACGCAACAGGGATTTCAGCCTCAACAGTTCTCATCAGCTCAAGCTGTCGTTGGCCAAACGTGCCGTTTTGGCTCTAAGCCCGAAAATCGAATACAAACATTCCCGCAAGGAGCAGGATGATGTTTCAGCGTCGTTCAATAAGGAGGTCGAGGAGGTTTCGCGCCAAATAATCGAAAACATCTATTCCGGCGAAACTGAATTCAGCCAACATCTGCTTAACCGCAATCTTGTGAAAAGTCTGGAACGCAACAGGCGATTCTCTTTTAATGTCGACGGCAATTCTCTGATACGTCTCCTGCCTAATAACCGGCGCGCAATGCTCACTATAGGTGGCGCGGCAAGTCTCGACAATCAGACCCCGAATTATTACACCTATCGGCAACTTGATTTCAAGAACCGCCCGGGCGAAAATTCCTCAATGCTTCAGCATAATGATGGCAGCCCATATCGTGACCGCCTATATAAAGGGTATGCAAAATATAACCTGTCGTTAAGCACTCCAAAGTTCATTTTTGAGCTTAAGGCTGATTATGATTATACCCGCGACGAGCGAACCCGCACATCTCAGTTCTATCAAGGAGAACTTCAGGAGGATTACCTGATACCCTCACTTCTGCCTCAGATGAGCGTAAATCTTCCGATTGACTATGATGAGAGTTACCGTAGCAGACAGTGGGAAAACCGACATTCGCTCAACCCGTCAATAACCATCAGACGGACTTTGGCTAAAAAGACAAATAAGGCTTTGGGCCTGAGTGTCAATGTGCCTGTCGCCATATCACAGCGCATGTTGGATTATCACCGAGGCGCAAAAGAGCAACATATTTCGTCAACGCGATTCTTATATGAAACCTCCGCTTCATTGTTCTTTCAAAACCAGCCTAAGACCGTAGGCTACTATATGCTCAATTTAGGTTTCAACTCATCTGTTCGACAACCGCATTTGCTCAATATGGTTGACGTTGTAGATGATACCGACCCGATGAATGTTATACTCGGAAACCCGGATCTATGCAATACCCGCAGCAACACGGTGTCATTTGGTCTGTATACGACAGGCAAAATTCCCGGTCACCAGCTGAGTATATCTTATACTACTATCAGTAATGCAATATCTCAGGGCTATTATCTTATTAGCAGCACCGCTCAGAGGATAAGCCGACCGTATAACGTTGACGGAAACCGTCAGGCAAACGTGTCATATGGAATTTCCTGGTCAAAGTCGGATACCTATTGGCTTAGCAACACACTCGGCGGCGGGTATCAGCGAAGCCGGGAGTTGATAGGAGCCATTACTGACTCAAATGATAGTCCCGATCTCTTTGTTGCCCCACCGACCAATGTAGTCAATAGTCTGTCGCTGAGCGATCGATTTGAGGCTAATTATAATTTCTCCGGCAAATATAATCTCAGGGCTTTTATCGATCTGGGTTTGCGCAAATATCGAAGCGCACAGTCAACTTTTGTTGACGACCTCACTTTCAACGGAAGTTATGGCGTGTCGGCTCTGTTGAATTTGCCTTCAAACTGGAGCCTCGGCACGGATCTCACTTTCTATACCCGCACAGGATATAGTTACAGTCAGCTTAATACCACCGACCTGCTTTGGAACGCCCGTGTCACCAAGTCATTCCTCAAAGGCTTGCTGGTTTGCGCTGTGGATGGCTATGACCTGCTGCGCCAGTTGAGCAACGTATCTTATACGGTCAATGCCCAATATCGCATTGAAACCGTGACCAATGTAATGCCCTCATACTTGCTTTTCTCCCTGCAATATCGTTTCAACTCACAGCCCCAACGCCAGTCCCAACGCCAGCGTCAAACCAAGGCGTTAAATGTTACACGCATGTAATTTATGAACAGTATCTCCTCAGTTGACGCTCATGGAAGT
>JAIDXU010000158.1 GCA_029058455.1 Paramuribaculum sp. | reverse complement strand
AGCCATACTGTCTAAAAATTTGCATTATTTACACAAAGGTTTTTATCTTTGCATCGGAATCAGAAATTAAAACTTCTGATTTAAAATTTTCATTGCTTTCATTGAGACATGACAGAATAGTGTAATAAGATTAGACTTTTTTTGATAAATCCACTGACGTTAAGTACTATGTGTAAGTGACAAAGGGCACCTGTGAAGGCGTCCTTTGTTATTTTTATATAACAATACACGGTTAGAGGCTGTTTTAATATTAAGGTGCGACACTTTGTCATCCCTTTAAAATATTTTTAACGATTCAACTCTAACGAAAATGCTCAGATATTTCATCCCGACCTTTGCAGTCGCGACAATGCTGCTTAGTTGCTCAAGCCAAAACACCGACACTGCATATAATCAGGATAACGTGCCAGGAACAACAGAATGGCAGCCCGATTCTTTAGGCAGCAAGTTTGAGAAACTCACGTTCCGACAGCCCGACGACAGGGTAGGATCCGCATGGAGCACCGTGGTGAGACGTAAGGCGAATTACCCCGACAGCCATCGCGCACTCATATATATACATGGTTTTAACGACTACTTTTTTCAGTCGCAGATGGCCGACAGCTTCGCTGCACACGGATTTAACTTCTATGCGGTTGACCTGCGCCGCTACGGTCGGTCGCTGAGACCGGGGCAATATCCATGTGACATTTCGTCGATGGCTGAATATTTCCCCGACATCGATTCAACCCTTTCGGTAATGAGAAAAGACGGAAATACCCGAATAACCATGTTGGGGCACAGCACCGGCGGCCTTCTCGCCGCTTATTACATGAGTCTGAATCACGATTCGCCGGTTGACTCGCTAATGCTCAACTCCCCTTTCCTTGATTGGAATCTCGGCTCACTGGAACACTGGATATGGGCCGTGGATCTTCTTGCGGATATATGCCCCTCGGCAAAAATACCGCAGGGCCACAGCGACGCCTATTCCCACAGCCTGCTGAAGAAATATAACGGACGATGGGATTTTAACACTTCATGGAAACGAGAGGACTCGCCCGATGTCACTGCCCGATGGGTTAGAGCCGTTGACAAAGCCCAGAACTATCTCCACGCCCATCCTCTAAGCGTGGATGTGCCGGTATTGCTGATGTATTCCTCTCAATCCTACCACGGCTCAGACTACACGCCGGAAGCCTCGAGAAGCGACGCGGTACTTGACGTCAACGACATAAAACGCTATGGTATGGAGCTTTCGCGCAATGTCACCCCGCTGCAGATCGATGGCGGACTTCATGACCTCGTGTTATCGTCACCCGAAGTGCTGTCTCAACTCTATCCCGCCATGTTCAGATGGCTGAAGGCGCCCGAGTGTGACTCGGCAGGAAAAACCGAACCTGTATATTGAAATGTGAAAAATGTTAAGAGAGTTAAATTTCACCGCGCAATCGAACCATTTGGGACTCACAGCGGTTTTTAAAGTGTAATTCAACCACACAAGAAACCCTTATCTGATATGAAAGAATACTCTCAACCCAAACTTCCCTATGATAAGTCAGACCTTGAGCCTGCCATTTCACGACTCACAGTTGAATATCACTACGGCAAGCATGAGAAAGCTTATATAGACAATCTCAACAAGCTTATCAACAACACCATATATGCCGATATGGAGCTTGAGGATATAATTCGTCAGGCCGACGGTGCCCTCTTCAACAATGCTTCTCAGGCATGGAACCACATCTTCTATTTCTTCACCTTCTCGCCCGACGGTGGAGGCGAACCGAGCGGAGACCTCCGCAAAGCTATAGATGAACAGTTCGGCTCGTTTGAGAACTTCAAGGAGGAGTTTGTAAAAGCCGGTACAGCGATTTTCGGCTCAGGCTGGGTATGGCTGTCGAAAGACAATAACGGCAAGCTCTTTATCACTCAGACTTCAAATGCCGGCAATCCTATAAGAGACGGCCTCATTCCGCTTCTGACATTCGATGTATGGGAACACGCCTACTATCTCGATTATCAGAACCGACGCGCCGACGCCCTCAAAGCTCTCTGGAATATCGTTGACTGGGATATAGTCGAGAGCCGTTATTAAGATTATTCTACGCATATTTATATATATAACGCATATCGGCGCCTCATCATAGCGCCGCAACCCCACAAACGGTGTCATGATAACCATCGTTTGGCTAAAGCACTAATAAGCATAATGTGATGAATGGAGAGAGAGGAACTCGTGAGAGCTTCTCTCTTTTTCGTGTTTTATAACAACCGTGTGGACAACTATTTACCACAAATATTACATATTTTTTTCAGAATCGAAAACATTTGCCGAAGATGGGATGTTATAAGATTGTAACAAGTTTGAAAAGTTACAGAAACACGTTTCAACGATTCAGACAACTAAACAGATGAATCAAGCAAACGTCTTTAACATTGACAACACCTATCTTAATCAAAACTCACTTAGTAAAAACTAAACCTTTAAGAAGATGAAAACACCATTACTTATGCTCGCTCTTGCTGCAGCATGCACACTTCCCTCACAGGCTCAGAACGCCCTCGCAACAAGTTCATTTGGCGATAACTGGAGTATCGGAATCGACGGCGGCGTAACAACCCCGATGACCCATCACCCCTTCTTCGGCAGTATGCGCGGAGCTACCGGCCTCCACATCCAGAAGCAGATCACCCCTACATTTGGCGTAGGCGCTGAAGGAAGCTGGGCAATTAACACCTCATCATGGAAAGGCATGATTCCAAGCTCTACAGCTTTTGACTCTCAATATGTAGGCGCGTATGGCGCTGTTAACCTCATGAATCTCTTTGGTGGCTATCCCGGTTATTCCCGCCCCTTTGAAATCGAAGCAGTTGCCGGCGCAGGCTGGGGTCACTACTTCATCAACGAAAGTAATGGTGACGACTGGAACTATTTTGCAACTAAAGTCGGACTCAATTTCAACTTCAACGTAAGCCAGAGAGTGGCTATCAATGTTAAGCCTTCAATCGTGTGGAACATGAGCGACGCCCCCATCAAGCAGACCTCGGCAGGCTATGACATCAACAAAGCCACATGCAGCCTCACAGCAGGTGTGACCGTGAAACTCGGCGACGGCTTCCAGACCGTAAGACCTTATGACGCAGCTCAGGTTGCCCTTCTCAATGACGAAATCAACGCACTCCGCGCCACTGCCGCTACCGCAGCAGCAGCCGCTGACGCCGAAGCCGCCCGTGCAGCAGCTCTCGCTCAGGAACTCGCAGCTTGTCAGAACCGTCAGCCTGAGATCATCAAGGAAACCACTACCGATCTCCAGAGCGTAAGATTCGTATTCTTCCGTCTTGCCTCATCACAGGTAACAGCCGACCAGATGCCTAACGTAGTGATGATCGCCGACTACATGAAGAATCACCCCGATTCGAAAGTCGTAATCAAAGGCTATGCTTCTCAGGACGGTAACCTTGACTTTAACATCAAGTTGGCTCAGAACCGTGCCGAATCAGTAAAAGACCTCCTTGTCAAGAAATATGGCGTGAACCCCGACAGAATCACAGCTGAAGGCGAAGGTATCGGCCACATGTTCAAGGAAGAAAGCTGGAACCGAGTATCTATCTGCACACTCGATGACTAATCTCAGCAACACCCACACTTACAAATAGTATTGACATATATCTGTCGTGACACCTTAACACGATAGCCCGATAAGAATCATGACCGGCCTCGCTTACCAGTGATGTCGGTCATGATTCATTATCCACACCCCATACCTCAACCAATCCCTGAAAAATTCTTTTTCCAACACTAACCGACGCGCATGTGAGGTATATTGTTGATACTATTAAGGAAGCAATAGAGCGCTGACGGTTAGATACCGGCGAATTAATTACACGAACGGCTGCGATCCCTGAGAGAGTCGCAGCCGTTCGCATTTTTAGCCTTTCCTTATCAGGGAATGAGCAGTTTTGTGGCGGTTGAACCGCGGCGCACGATATAGAGACCTTTGCTTACGGGGCGGGCTGTGCCGAGACGGCGCCCGTCGATTGTGTAGTATGTCACTTCGCTATTCAGGCTGTCTGCCTCAGTCGCAATCACGCCGGTAGTAGTGGTGAAATAGGGCTTAACGGTTGTCAATCGACCGGTTATAAGCGTATGAGTGAGCGTCTCGCCCATCGTCTGGTTAGCGTTGCCGCCACTGAGATCCTCAGGCATATAAACTGCCTCGTTGATCACCACATAATCAACACGATAGTTGCCAAGCGGACGGATTGTCAGAGTAAGACGTGTACCCGCGGCAGTAACAGACTTATCAGCAAGTTTCAGTCCGTGACCGTCGGCTATCTCAATGTCGCCGCCAATATTCTGCTCACATTCCACCGGACTGACTTTACGGAAGTCGGCAATTGCCTCAATATTCTTATCGCCGGTTATAATCAGCAGGCTGTCAAGCGACAACACCTTGTCATCGCCATCTTTCCACTCCCAAAGCATATCGCTTTCAGTGGCTTTATGAGCCACAGCAACCACTCGGGCTGTAACAGCGGAAAGTGTAAATATGTCAGATGCGATATTATATGGTTCAAGCAGTTCAATCTCGCCAAGCTCCTTATCTGTTGATCTCAGATTAACGTTGTGAGGCTCATAGGTAAGGTAGCTGAACTTCGCGGAGAGCTTCATGGCCGTAGACCCGAGAGTGACGGTTTCGACACTTTTTTCGGAATATGTCTCGCCATCAAGCTCCCATTTCACGAACTTACATCCTTCGGAAGCAACAGCATGGATAGTAACCTTATCGCCCGGTTTCCCGGCATAAGAGGCTGTACCCTCGCTATTGATATAGACCTTACCCATAAGCGGTTTATCAGTTGACACTTCAATGCCGGCTTCGATCTTCGCGAAACCAACATCAAGAGTGGTGTTGGATGAAACGACAAGCTCCATGGCCTGAGCCTCGCCGGTACCCACAGGGTTCTTGTCGCAGTTA
>JAIDXU010000157.1 GCA_029058455.1 Paramuribaculum sp. | reverse complement strand
CACGGAGCTGACGGCTGTGAGCTGCAAATTGCCGTCCTCGTCAGGCTCGACAATAAAGTCGGGTGTGATGTGCCTCATGCGCGTGTCATCGCTCGCCGGCGTAGCCACGCTTCCGGGCTTCGGGTTTAGTTCGCGGATAAGAGCTATGGCAGCTGACAGTTCATCGCTGCTCAAGCCTGTGGCGGAGAGAATTTTTTCGTAATGCTTTTTCGAGAAGAGGTCGAAGTAATGGTGTAGAATCTCTGTGGCGTGCTTTACGACAGAATCATTCGCATTGCGCCGCTTCAACTGCAGAAGCAGACAGTCGCGTAGGTCGATAGCCGCGATTCCCGCCGGGTCGAATTGCCGGATCACATCCCACACCCGCTTCACATCAGCGAGAGTAACCTCAGCCGACGTGGCCATCGCAATATCGTCGGCAATCTCTCCGGGTGTGCGAGTAAGATAACCGTTTCGTCAATATTACCTATTATATACAGGCCGATTTTGCGGTCGGAGGGGGAGAGGTCAGTTGTGTTGAGCTGCTCAGTAAGCACCTCTTGGAGCGTAGCAGAATCGGTTGCGGATGCATCGAAAATCGGCGATGACTTCCGCGCCACGGCTCCGAAAGGCACTTCGTCCTCGCTGCTGTAATCGGCGAGCTGCATCTCATCGGACGTTTCAGCAAAATCCTGAGGCAAATCATCCGTTGGACTCACCACTTCAAGCGCCGGGTTTTCGTCGACAGCGCGTTGCATCTCCTCCTCAAGCCGCGCATCGTTCATTTCAAGCATTTTGACATACTTGACCTGTTGTGGCGACAGAGTTTGAGAAAGAATCTGCTCGGCAGTTTGGTGTAAGCGCTGTTCGGCCATCATATTTCTATAAGCGAATCATATTCAAAATCGCGGATGGCAGGGGTGCCGATTACGTTGTCCCAAAGCATCGGCGAGATGCCGTTGCCGGGGCGTTTCACGGTGATATTTTCCTCAGTGAGGATTTCGCCTTTGCTGATTCTGCGTGCAGCGACAATGCTCTTGCGGGCCACTTCGATATTAGCCGCCTCAGATTCTGCGACTACCTTGTTGCCCGAGCCGAGCGCTTTTTCGATGTTTCGGATTGAAGCCACCATCTGAGCCAACTCGTCCGGTTCGAGCGATGCGCGGTGGTCAGGACCGGGCATGGTCTTGTCGAGTGTGAAATGCTTTTCGATAACTGCAGCGCCTCGGGCTGCTGCCGCGACAGGCACCTCAATGCCAACTGTGTGGTCGCTATATCCGACTCCCCCGCAATTTAGCGTTGCGAGAGCATCCATGGCGCGAAGGTTTACGTCGGCCATCGGCGTAGGATACTGGGTGGTGCAGTGCAGAAGGATAATGTCGCGGCGGGGTATACCTCCCAGCTCAAGCACTTCAACGGCGCTATCCACTTCGGCGAGTGTTGACATGCCTGTAGAGAGAATCACTCGTCCACCCTTCGACGCGATTTTCCGCAGATAGGGCAGGTTGGTGATTTCGCCCGACGGGATTTTCCAGTAGTCCATCTTCAGCTCGGCCAGAGTGTCAATCGAAACGAGGTCGAAGGGAGTGCTCATAAAGCCGATACCCTGACGGGCACATTCATCAGCCAATGGAGCGTAGGCGCTCAGGGGGAGATGGATCGCCTTGCACATCTCAAGCTGGCTCTGCCCGGTGCCGGTGGTTTCCTCCTGATAGGCAGCTTTGGGGGCAATCGTTGAAATCACAAGCTCGGGGACAGCTGTCTGAAATTTGACATAGTCGGCCCCTGCACGCTTCGCGGCCTCAATCATTGCCTTAGCCGTGGCGAAGTCACCATTATGGTTTACTCCGGCCTCAGCTATTATAATAATGTGGTCAGGCTTCATAGAACACGGTTTCTTCAAAATAACGCTTGATGAGCACATCAGCCTTGGGCACAACGGGCGCAGGTCGGCGTCCGAACATTTCCGAAATAATCATTGCGGGAATATCGGCCCCTGCATGTACCGAAGCAACGGCGCCGCCACCGAGTCGAGGATTGATTTCCATCAGGAATGTACGACCGTCCTTTCGAC
>JAIDXU010000156.1 GCA_029058455.1 Paramuribaculum sp. | reverse complement strand
CCCTACAACCATCCATTAAGTCTGAAATATTCTATTCTCAGAGCCTTAACTCACCCGTTTTTATACATTAACAGCTTAATAATAAGTCAATTTATCTAAGAATTTGGATACTGAATTATATGCGCAAAAAACCGAGGTAGCTGTTTTACCCCGGTTTTGACGTCTTTTTAAAGCTAATTCTGATTAATTAGATGTAATTTGAGCTGCTATGTCTCCTTTGTCGGTAACAAGCAGCATATTTAGTAACCCCACCGTATAGATCCTGCTACAATGATTGTAGCATAACGCCAAAATGTGATGATAGAAATCAGGATATTGCTCCGGAGGCATAATATCAAATAATTGTCGAGCCGGCATATTATCTCCGATTCTTGAAATCACATCGCTATCCACTCCCGATCGCATTGCCACCTCGCGAATAAAAGCTACATTTACTGACGCAATTCTACTGTGCGTGTCAAGATTGCCATCGGCAAGTTTTACCGCTTTTCCAATCATTAGCACAACAGTCAGCATTTCTACTTTCAGCTCTTGAGCCAACATCATTATATCCCCAACGGCATTGCCGTAATGAATAAAGGCCTGCGGCTCAACCTTAGGATAAAAACGCTTTACAAAAGCCTCGCTTTTAGCCCCCGAATTGACTATGATATGCCGGCAACCAAGAGCTTGTGCAACCTCTATTTCACGTTTCATAGATTCGACAAAAGCTTCATGAGAGAAAGGCCTTACGATACCTGAAGTACCGATTATTGAGATTCCCCCCACAATTCCGAGACGGGGATTAAAGGTCTTTTCGGCCAACTCCCGCCCTCCTTCAACCTCAATGACAACCTCCGCGTCTCCGGCATAAATCTTTCTGATCTCGGAAGCTATCATAGTTCGCGGCACAGGATTGATCGCCGCATCTCCGGGTTGCAGACCGAGTCCGGGTAAAGTAACCACACCGACACCCTCGCCGGCCACAAAGGTTATCCCGTCGGTCACGGTTTGTCGTTCTTTTACCCCTGAGTCTTTTAGTTTTACTATCGCCGATACTTTCACGCCATTGGTAATATCGGGATCATCACCAGCGTGTTTTATAACATGAGCTTTCGCGCAATTAGAGTCCACAAAATCAATCTCAACATTCATTTTCATCGTTTCTCCCGACGGAAGTGAGAAATTAACCGTAGGCCCGCGAAAGCCAGTAATAATAGCCATTATTGCAGCTTTAGCTGCAGCGGTGGCACATGACCCTGTTGTAAAGCCGGTTGTGAGAGAATAAAAACCGGGAAGAAGGCGCTCAATCTCCATCCTTAAACCGTCAACGCCGTCAACCGTTATGAAATCAGAGGATATTTCAGGGCGTCTCACAATAAAAATCTTCCATCCTTTGGATCTTGCCAAGGCTAATTTCTGAGCCACGCCACCCGATAAACCGCTATCTTTTGTAATAATAGCGTCTGCGTCAAAACCCTTGAAATCAGGCACATCACTCCCCTCTTTATAATAAAAAAGATTTTCGGCTGGAAAGCCAACATCCTGAGCCTTAGTCCTTGAATCATCACGATCAAGAATCCGGAACCGACATTGCCGCTTGCTCCAGAATCTCTCTAACATTCCTATCGTCTGCACACCCGTAAGAGCAACCAATCCTCTTACATCGTGAGCTAACATCTTGTCTACAGCGTCATTATATGAGTCACACCATATAAGATCATCATCATTAGCATAAGGATAACGGCGCTCGAACCTTATCACCGGAATACCCACATTACGGGAAGTTTCAGCAACCGTGGCATGAAGGTTTCGCGCAAAGGGATGGGCGGCATCAACGATAAGCTTAATATCATTCTGCCGACAAAACCGGGTCATCTCGTCAACATCCATTGCTCCACAGAGATGAATACCATTATGACATTCCACCTTCTGGAAACTGTCGCGGGTGGAGTAGAAATAACGGCCCACACAGCTATAGAGAGTCTCGACAGCCTGTCTTCCTTCGGTGGTTCCTCCGAGAATCAGAATCATTTTCTGAAAAGATGGCTGAATTTCATGT
>JAIDXU010000155.1 GCA_029058455.1 Paramuribaculum sp. | reverse complement strand
ATTTTACTCTATTATTTCTTTTAGCCATGATTTAATCAGAATTTAAGGCCACCGTTGCGAGCAGCGTCAGCCAATGATTTAACACGGCCATGGAAAAGATAGCCGTTGCGGTCGAACACGACTTCGTTGATGCCGGCGGCAAGGGCCTTCTGAGCGATAGCCTCGCCAACCTTGGCAGCAATTTCACATTTTGTACCCTCGCTGATGCCCTTTGAAGAGGCTGACACGAGTGTCTTTCCGGCCAGGTCGTCGATAACCTGAACGTAGATCTGCTTGTTAGAGCGGAAGACAGACATGCGGGGACGCTCGGCTGTGCCGGAGATTCTACCGCGAATGCGTGCCTTGATTTTATTGCGACGTTGAATCTTAGAGATCATGATGAAGAAAAAAATCAGGATTAATGATTATTTAGCGCTGGCCGATTTACCCGACTTGCGGCGGATAACTTCGCCGACAAACTTGATACCTTTGCCCTTGTAGGGTTCGGGCTTGCGGAGCGAGCGAATTTTGGCGCAAACCTGACCGAGGAGCTGCTTGTCGTCGCTCTCGAGAATGATCAGGGGATTTTTATTGCGCTCGGATTTAGCTTCAACCTTGACCTCCGGGGGGAGCTTTATATAAATGGCGTGAGAGAAACCGAGCGAAAGCTCAAGCACCTGGCCGGTGGCTGACGCACGGTAGCCGACGCCTACCAATTCCATTTCCTTGCGGTAGCCGGTTGAAACACCGACAACCATGTTATGGATCAAGGCGCGGTAAAGACCGTGCTGTGCACGGTGTTCACGATCATCAGAAGGACGAGAAATAGAAATGTGTCCGTCTTCAACATTAACTGTGAGGTCGGGGTTTACGGCCTGTGAAAGCTCACCTTTGGGGCCCTTTACAGTGACAACGTTATTGCTGTCAACCTTTACAGTAACACCCTGAGGGATTTCGATAGGGGCTTTACCTATTCTTGACATAATTTATGGTCCTCCTTAGATTAATAAACGTAGCAAAGCACTTCGCCGCCGATCTTGAGCTCGGCAGCTTTCTTATTGGTCATTACGCCCTGAGAGGTTGAGAGAATGGCAATGCCGAGGCCGTTGAGCACACGGGGCATATCCTTGTAGCCTGTGTATTGACGCAGACCGGGACGTGACACGCGCTTGAGAGCTTTGATGGCATTGACCTTGTCGATGGGGTCGTATTTAAGGGCAATCTTGATGATGCCGGCGGGGGTTTCACCCTCTATAAACTTATAGTTAAGAATATAGCCTTGTTCGAAGAGAATCTTAGTGATTTCTTTTTTCAAGTTTGAGGCGGGAATCTCAACCACACGATGGTTGGCTTTGATGGCATTCCTCAATCTTGTCAGATAATCTGCTATAGGATCTGTCATTGTGATTAGGTTTAAATTGATTCGGCGTTTCCGAACAATATTTAATACTCGTAATTTACGAATTAGTATTTGAAGAGAGAGGCGGAAGGTTTCGCGGGGCAGGCCGTCAGGCCATAACCCCGGATAACATTAGCTTACCAGCTTGCCTTTTTCACACCGGGGATAAGGCCTGCAGAAGCCATTTCACGGAACTGAATACGTGAAAGACCGAACTGACGCATATAGCCTTTGGGACGACCGGTGATTGAGCAGCGGTTGTGGAGACGCACGTAAGAGGCGTTTTTGGGCAGGCTCTGGAGAGCTTCATAGTCGCCGGCTTCCTTGAGGGCAGCGCGTTTGGCGGCATATTTGGCAACGAGCTTTGCACGTTTCACCTCGCGTGCTTTCATTGATTCTTTTGCCATATCTTGTGTTGGTATGTTTAGATAATAACGTAGCTGTGGAGCCGATTATTTTTTGGCGTTCTTAAAAGGCAGACCAAACTCCTTGAGCAGAGCGTAACCCTCTTCATCGGTGGGGGCAGAAGTCACAAAGGTGATGTTCATGCCGAGCAGCTTTGAAATGCTGTCGATGTTGATTTCGGGGAAGATGATCTGCTCGGTGATGCCGAGGGTATAGTTGCCGCGGCCGTCAAGCTTACCTTCGATGCCCTTGAAGTCACGGATACGGGGCAGAGCCACGCGGATGAGACGCTCAAGGAACTCATACATGTGCTCGCGACGGAGAGTTACCATCACGCCGACAGGCATTTTCTTACGGAGCTTGAAGTTTGAGATATCCTTCTTGGAAAGGGTAGCCACAGCCTTCTGACCGGTAATGGCAGTGAGCGCGTTGATAGCTGTTTCGATGATTTTCTTG
>JAIDXU010000154.1 GCA_029058455.1 Paramuribaculum sp. | reverse complement strand
CTCAACCCGCCAAATTATTTATGTAAATGACGCATTAAAAATACAAATCGTCCTTACGAATCGGTGACCGGTTGATTAAACTACGGGGAGAGGAGGGAGGAAAGAGCTTTTTTTCATAACTTTGCTTCTTCGATCAGCAACACTCATAATCAACAAGCTTTTATTATCATGATTGCGTCTCGTCAACAGCTTGAAGAAGCGGCTCTCAGCTACGGTATACTCCCTTTCTTCTCAAACCGCATCAAGGGGTTTTCGGTAGAGGAAATGGCGGCGCCCGGTATGCTGTTTGGCGACAACAGCGACGATTGGGGGTGCTGGGACTGGAAAGGGCCCGTGATACGCCAACAGACAACCGCCTACGGTAAGTTTTTCCGACGCAAGGCGGGGTTCGTTTCGCTGGAGCTTTATCCCGACTTCCTCAACTATCGCCGCGCGCAATATCCTGTGGAAGAGGGCTCGGCCGAAGCGCGGATTCTCGAACTGGTAAACGGCAACGAGGCGTCGACCTCGGCCGAAATGAGAAAGATTATCTTCGGAGCCGCCGACAGAAAGCGCGCGCCACGCAATCTTGCCGACGTCATCGAGGGCACCAAACCGAGGCGCAGCATATTGGAACCGGCTCTGCAACATCTTCAGATGGGAGGCAGACTGCTGATTGCCGACTTTGAGTATAAATACACCGCCAAAGGCGACAGATATGGCTGGGGAGTGGCTCTCTATACCACCCCCGAGATATGGTTTGGCGAGAGGATAGCCGATGTGCCCCGCACACCCGACGAGTCGTTCCAAAAGCTGTGTGACCATCTTGCCGCAAAGCTTCCCGACGCTGATAGAAACGAAATCGTGAAACTTCTCAGATAGCAATGACACCGACCTGCAACAACACCGACTATAAATGCTCCGCCGCCCGATGGGTTTTTCCTATCGCCATATTCATCACGCTGATATTGTTTGACGTGATATGGTGTAGCACAACCACTTTCGCTCCATTCTCATTTACAGAGCTATATGGCTCGGCGATAGTGATAGCGATGTTATTGTCGCTCCCCGGGCTGGTGAGAGGCATGTGGAAAACCGAAACGGTGATAATGCTACTGCTCGACATTCTCCTGGTGGTCAACCTGATGTATTCGCGCTCCTACTACACCTCCATTCCGCTGTCGAGCTACGGTCTGGCGGCCAATCTGGCCGACTTCACGTCGAGCGTCACCGACTCGCTGAGGTGGATAGACATTCTCTTTCCAGTCACCACCATTGCCGCAATATGGCTTTTCCTCACACTAAGGCATAGAGTGCAGTCACATGCAAATAATCTTCGCATCGCCCTGATAGTCTCCGTAGTGGGCTTGCTGTTGCTCTTTGCGCCGATGGCATGGCGGGGAGGATTTATCAACTCCTACAATAACCTGCGCCAAAAAGCCTACCTCTGCTCGGCCACCACGCCGGTCTATTCGGTGTTTGGCGACCTCGCCTTTGATTATCTCTCGACCTCCGCCACTCTCTCGCCCGAAAATCGCGTCTATATAGAATCATGGCTCGACTCGCGCCCGCAATTCCATATCCCCGCCGACTCGCTCCCCTCCCGCGATAACATGATATTGATTCTGGCCGAGTCGCTCGAAAGCTGGGTGATAGGCCAAACGGTCGAAAATCAGGAAATCACCCCCAACCTCAACCGGCTGATAGCCGACTCAACCACCCTCTATATTCCCCGTGTCGTGACTCAGGTTAAAGGCGGAAGGTCGATCGACGCCCAGCTGATTATGCTCTCCGGCTTGTTGCCTATAAGCTCGGGCACCTATTCGGTGAGCTATCCCGACAACAGTTATCCCACACTGCTTAAGGCCATGAAAGAAGTCCGCAACACGCGCAACACCCTCTTGACCATCGACAAACCTTCGACATGGAATCAGGGTGTGATAGCCCTGAGTTTCGGCATTGATTCGATTGTTGACTATGGCGACTTCGAGCAGACCGAAATGTTTGGCACTCACAAGCGCCTCGGCGACGTGCCGTTTCTCAAACAGGTAGCCGACAAGATTACCCGCGGAGAAATATGGTCAAACCGCGAGGATGGAGAAAATGTGTGTCTGCAGATTGTCACCTATTCGGGTCACGCTCCCTTTATTCTCCCCGAAAAGCTCCGTGAGGTTAACTTCTCGGCACGTATTCCCCAAAAGATGGCCGACTATATGGCCACCGCCCGCTATACCGACAAGGCTATAGGTCAGTTTATTGACTATCTCCGCACACTCCCCCAGTATGACAACACGATGATCGTGATAGCCGGCGACCATGAGGGGCTTGCTGACCACCGCACCGAGCTGGTCAACTCTCCCGGAGGCCGCGGAATAGTCTCTCCCGAATGGCTCACGCCGGTTATAGTGGTCAATTCGCCCGTTGGCGGGCGCGTCGATAAGACGGTTGGCCAAATCGACATCTATCCCACCCTGTTAGGACTTCTCGGCCTCGGAGACTATGAATGGAAAGGCCTCGGGCAGTCGGCGCTCGACCCCTCTCATCCCGGTGTGGCAGTCAATTCGCTTCTTCAACCATGTGGCGCCGTCGATTCCACCGCCACCGTCGAGCGGCTCAAGGACGCCTATAATGTCAGCGACCTCATAATCGCCCACGACTACTTCCGCACCCGCCAATAACACCCGCGACCCCATAAACCGTAGGGATGTACCCCCGGTGCATCCGCCCCCATCCTCATAAACCACAACGTATCAGGAGGGTACACCATGACGTCTCAGGCGGATGCTCCACGGAGCATCCCAATGCTGTTTACTTAAGCCATCAAAGAAATATAAAAAACAAAAAGCGGACATAACCGCTCGATTGTTATA
>JAIDXU010000153.1 GCA_029058455.1 Paramuribaculum sp. | reverse complement strand
AGTAACGCCGTCGATTACGGCATCTTTAATAACATATTTATATTCCGAGAAATTAAGGCCACCGGTGAGCACACCTTCACCGGGCATGATGATGTCGTTGACAAGCGAAGTAACAATTTTGCCGAACGCACCGCCGACAACTACACCGACTGCCATGTCGACCACATTACCGCGCATGGCAAATTCCTTGAATTCAGTTAAGAGTTTTGACATATATTTTGAATTTGTTGTTTGTTTATCTAACACCGGCAAAGGAAAATATGTTTCGAACTCTGCAAAAATAAGTATAAAAAACATATCAATCAAAAAAATTGGTTGAAAAAGGATGTTGTGTGATAAAAAAAGTTGTAACTTTGCAGTTGTGCTTTGTGTGGCACTCTGTGCCATGCAGTTGGATATGCCGGAGGGCAGCCGGAAAGCACACAAATTTCTAATAAATCAGGAATTTCATAACCCAAATCATTTACAATAACAAAACTATGACAAAAATAGGTATTAACGGTTTCGGCCGTATCGGTCGTTTCGTGTTCCGTGCCTCCACAAAGCGCGACGACATCGAGGTTGTAGCTATCAACGACCTCCTTCCCGTAGACTACATGGCCTACATGCTCAAATATGACACAATGCACGGTCGTTTTGACGGCACTGTGGAGTGTGATATGGAAAAGAGCCTTCTCATTGTCAATGGCAAGCCCATCCGTGTAACCGCTTGCAAGAATCCCGCTGAAATCGGCTGGGGTGCAGTAGGTGCCGAATATGTTGTTGAATCAACCGGTCTCTTCCTCACCAAAGAAAAAGCTCAGGCTCACATCGAAGCCGGTGCCAAATATGTGGTTATGTCAGCTCCTTCAAAAGACGACACCCCCATGTTTGTTTGCGGTGTTAACCAGGACAAATATGTTAAGGGCACACAGTTTGTATCAAACGCTTCTTGCACCACCAACTGTCTCGCTCCTATCACCAAGGTGCTCAACGACAAGTTTGGCGTTGTTGAAGGTCTCATGACAACCGTTCACTCAACCACCGCTACTCAGAAAACCGTTGACGGTCCTTCAATGAAAGACTGGCGTGGTGGCCGTGCCGCTTCAGGCAACATCATCCCCTCATCAACCGGCGCTGCTAAGGCTGTAGGTAAAGTTATCCCCGAACTCAACGGCAAGCTCACCGGCATGTCAATGCGTGTTCCCACCCTCGACGTTTCTGTTGTTGACCTCACCGTTAACCTCGCCAAGCCCGCTACCTATGAGGAAATCTGCGCTGCCATGAAGGAAGCTTCTGAAGGCGAACTCAAAGGTATTCTCGGCTACACCGAAGACGCAGTTGTATCAAGCGACTTCCTCGGCTGCCCCCTCACCTCTATCTTCGACGCCAAAGCCGGCATCCAGCTCACTCCCACCTTCGTTAAGGTTGTTAGCTGGTATGACAACGAAATCGGCTACTCAAACAAGGTGCTCGATCTCATCGCTCACATGAAGAAAGTTAACGGTTAATCTTAACCGCGCTATCTCATAGATTTTCGGGAGGGAAAATGTTGACGCCAACATTTTCCCTCCTTTTTCTATACTCTCCCCACAGATTACCGCCGCTCCCCGCGCGCTCTAATTGGCGAGTTTGCCCGCAATTGTGTAACTTTGCATCGCAAATTCCTCTCATATTGATTCATCCCCATTTATATATATGTATTTCGACGAGTTAGACCTGAGCGATGATATTCTTGACGCCCTTGATGAAATGCAGTTCTCAACCTGCACACCCATTCAGGAGCAATCCATTCCCTATGTGCTCGACGGGCGCGACCTCATAGCCGTAGCCCAGACCGGCACCGGCAAAACCGCCGCATATCTTCTTCCGGTTATCGACAGGCTCTATCGCCTGCCCCAGCCCGAAGATAGCGTAAACTGCATAGTGATGGCTCCCACAAGAGAACTCGCCCAGCAGATTGACCGTCAGATGGAGGGATTCGCCTACTATCTGCCTCTCACCTCGATAGCTATCTACGGAGGCACCGACGGGCGCACTTTCGGCGAACAGGAACGCGCCCTGAAAAAGGGCGCCGATGTTGTGATCGCCACCCCCGGCCGATTGCTCGCCCACATGCAGATGGGCTATGTAGACCTGTCGAAAGTGAAATATTTTATTCTTGACGAGGCCGACCGTATGCTCGACATGGGCTTCTATGACGACATCATGCAGATAGCCACCAAGCTTCCCGAGGAGCGGCAGACGCTGATGTTTTCGGCCACTATGCCTCCGCGCATTCAGCAACTTGCCAAAGCTATTCTCAACAATCCCGCCGAGGTCAAGATAGCCGTGAGCCGTCCCACCGAAAAAATCGACCAGAGCGCCTTTGTGTGCTATGACCCGCAGAAACTCGGCCTGCTGACCCACCTGTTTAAAAACGTGGCCTCCAACCGCGTTATAGTGTTCGCCTCCTCCAAACTCAATGTCAAGGAGGTGACCCGCGCACTCAGACGTCAGGGGGTGAAAGCCGCCGAAATACACAGCGACCTCGACCAGCAGCAGCGCGACGATGTAATGCTCGCCTTCCGCGCCAACCGCATAGATGTGCTCGTGGCCACCGACATCCTTGCCCGAGGCATCGACATCGACGATATAGCCCTGGTGGTGAACTACGATGTGCCGCGCGAGAGCGAGGAGTATGTTCACCGCATAGGTCGCACAGCCCGCGCCGGCGCCGGAGGCAAAGCAGTGACCTTTATCAGCCCCCGCGAACAGTCGAAATTCGGCACGATAGAGAAATTTCTCGGCTATGAGGTGAGAAAAGAGGCTGTGCCCGAGGAGCTGGGCGAGGCTCCCCAATATAATCCCGAAAAGAAATCGCGCAGACCGCAGGGCAAGAGGTATAACCAATCCAAAGGCAACCGCCGCAAGCCGGCCAACGGCTCCGGCAAGCCTAACCGCAACCGTCACCGCCCGCGCAACAACTCCGGTCAGGCCCCCAAAAACAGCGCTCCGAAACAATAACCCTCTCCATTACAAAAATTTCCGCGCTCAGATTATCGCTTCGCATTGTGGAATTACGGTAATTTTCATTATCTTTGCCGCTAAGTTGTGAGGGTTTGGATTTATGCAGTCATATCC
>JAIDXU010000152.1 GCA_029058455.1 Paramuribaculum sp. | reverse complement strand
CAACAGTTCTTACAGTTTCAGCTATTGCCGCGCTTTTGCTCGGTTGTTCATGCAGCGCAGAGCGCGCTCAGCAGTCGGAAAAATCGCTTGCCGAAAAAATTGAGTCGACATCCAATCCCGACAGTCTGAGAATGTATGTCAACGAGGCAAATGCTTATATTGAGAAACTCACCAAAGAGGGTAAAGTAGATGAGGCTCAGGCCTATCTCGACGATATCAAGCCTGTGGTTGAAAAGAAAGCTCCCGCGCTCGTGCCGTCGTTTGTTTCTACCGCTCTCGGTATTGCCGAGGAGAAGGCCCGACAGAGTGCCGCCGAGTTTGCCGACAAGGCCGGTGACGCAGTTGATAATGTGAAAGATGCTGCCGGTGATGCCGTTGACAAAGCCAAAGATAAAGCTAATGATGCTGTTAACAAGGCTAAAGATAAAGCCAATGAAGCGGCTGACAAGGCCGGCGACGCTGTAAACAAGGCTAAGGATAAAGCCGCCGACGCCGTAAATAAAGCCAAAGATAAAGCCGGCGATGCCGCTGACAAGCTTTTTAAATAAAGAATTGTATCCTGAAATAATGTCATTCTGATGAAAAAGCAGATAATCGACGGCTGTACCGCAGCAGCTCATGTGGCTTTCGCTCTCAGCGATGTAGCTACTGTTTATCCTATAACTCCTATAGCCGCCATGGGCGATATTGCGCTTAAATGGGGCTTGGAGGGGCGGCGCAACCTTATGGGTCAGGCTCTTGAGGTGCGGGAAATGGAGAGTGAGCTTGGTGCGGCCGGAGCGGTTCACGGAGCTGCTGCTGCGGGTGCGCTCGCCACAACTTTCACAGCCTCTCAGGGCTTGATGTTGATGATACCCAACATGTATAAGATTGCGGGCGAGTTGCTGCCGGTAGTTTTTCATGTGGGCTGTCGCTCTCTGGCCACTCATGCGCTGTCGATTTTCGGCGATCATCAGGATGTGATGGCATGTCGCGCCGCAGGGTTCGCCATGCTGTCGTCAGCCTCCGTTCAGGAGACGATGGATCTCGGCGCCGTGGCTCATCTTGCGGCTATCGAGGGCTCGCTGCCGGTGTTGCATTTCTTTGATGGCTGGCGCACCTCCTCCGAGCTTGACACTATCGACATGATCGACTATGAGTCGTTGCGCCCGCTGGTTGATTGGTCGAAAGTTGAAGATTTCAGACACCGGGCCATGAATCCCGAGCACCCCGATCTGCGCGGCTCGGCTCAGAATCCCGACGTTTATTTCCAGAACCGTGAGGCCGCCAACCGTTACTATGACGCTTTCCCGTCGATTGTTCAGAAAGCGATGGATAAGATTGCCTCCGTGACCGGGCGTCAGTATCATCTTGTTGACTATTCAGGCGCGCCTGATGCCGACCGCGTGATCGTGGTTATCGGGTCGGCTGCCGAAGTAGCAGCCGAAACCGCCGCCTATCTTAATGCCGAAAAGGGCTATAAGACGGGTGTGATCACTGTGCGTCTCTACCGGCCTTTCCCGACAAAGGAATTTCTTGAGGCTTTGCCTGCGAGTGTCAAGACCGTGGCGGTGCTCGACCGCACTAAGGAGCCGGGAGCGCAGCATGAGCCGCTATGTCAGGATGTAATGACGGCCATGTATAATTCCGATCGCCGGGACGTGCGTGTTATCGGAGGCCGCTACGGATTGTCGAGCAAGGAATTCGACCCCTCTATGGTCAAGGCTATCTATGATGAGATGGCCAAGGATAGTCCCAAAAATCCATTCACTGTCGGTATTGATGACGATGTGACTCATCTTTCGCTCGAGGTCACCGACAAGGTAGAGACCAAAGTGGCTCAGTCGACCTATCAGACAATTTTCTACGGTATCGGTAACGACGGCACCGTGGGAGGCACCAAAATGCTGGCGTCGGTACTCGGAAACACCCCCGGCCTCTATGCTCAGGCCTATTTCAATTATTCGGCCAAGAAGTCGGGCGGCTATACAATCTCTCAGCTGCGCATAGGCCATGCTCCTGTCACTTCGGCCTATGAGATCAGCGACGCCGACTATGTGGCTTGTCACAAGACTTCCTATGTTAACCGCTTCGCTATGGTCGATAAGGTGCGCGAGGGTGGTGTGTTTGTGCTCAACTCCCCCTGGACTCCCGAGCAACTTGCCGTAAAGCTGCCGTTATCCATGCGTCAGGCCATAGCCTCAAAACATCTCACCTTCTATAATATCGACGCTGACAAAATAGCCTCGCAGTGTGGCCTCGGTCCGCGCATAAACACGATTATGGATACCGTATGGCTGTCGGTGAGCAATATAGTGCCGTTTGAAGATGCCATAGGTGAATTTAAAAACAGTATAGCCGCCACCTACCGCCATGAAGTCGGAACAGTGGTGGAGCAGAATTTCAAGGCTATCGAAATGACTCCCGCCGCGCTCCAAAAAATCGATTATGACACAATCGAGGGGTGGAGTGCCGAGCCTCAGGAGGTGAGCAAGCGTAATGTTACCTATCCCAATGCCGCGGTCGAGAAATTTATCAAGGAGATTCACACGCCTTGTATTCAGGGCCGTGGAGACTCCATTCCTGTTTCGGCTCTCGCTCCCGACGGCGTGATGCCTATGGGAACTACCGCCTACGAACATCGACGTATCGCCACCCGTGTGCCGGTGTGGGATGCCGATAAATGCGTTCAATGCACCGAGTGCTCGCTTGTGTGTCCTCACGCCGCCATACGACCCTTCGTGCTTTCGCCCGACGAGAGTAAACAGGCTCCGGCCAATCTCGCCTTGAAAGATGCTCATGGAATGGCTCAGGGCTATAAATTCCATATTCAGAACTTCCCTGAAGATTGTCTCGGCTGCTCGTCATGCTCGATTATATGCCCGGGCCATGCCCTGACCATGACTCCCGTTGAAGATGTGGTCGACAAGGAGGTGCCCGTTGTGGAGTGGCTTCAGGCCAATGTTTCGCAGAAAGCCGGTATGGTTCCGCGCCCCACCGTCAAAGGATCTCAGCTCTATAAACCGGGTCTCGAATTTTCAGGCGCCTGCGCCGGGTGCGGAGAGACGCCCTATGTTAAACTCCTCACTCAGCTTTTCGGCGAAAGGCTCATTATCGCCAACGCCACGGGTTGCAGTTCGATCTGGGGCGCCAACTTCCCGTCAAACGCCTATTGCACCACCGACGGAAACCGTGGCCCGGCATGGGGAAACTCTCTCTTTGAGGATAACGGCGAATATGGCTACGGTATGCTCGTGGCTGTTGAGCATCAGCGCGCCCGCGTGGCTCAGCAGGCCAAGGCGCTTATCGACAATAGCGATACGCCCGCCTATATCAAGAGTGCGCTTGAGGCATGGTACACCTCAAAGGATGATCCCGAGCTGTCGGCACAAACAGGCCGGATACTTGCCGGTGTTCTCGAAGAGATAAAAGATCAGTCGCCCGCCTACGGAGAGCTGCTTTCGGCAGCCGATATGTTCGGCAAGAAAACTGTCTGGGCCATAGGTGGTGACGGCTGGGCATACGATATAGGTTTCGCCGGCCTCGATCATGTGCTGGCGTCGGGCGAACCTGTCAAGATTCT
>JAIDXU010000151.1 GCA_029058455.1 Paramuribaculum sp. | reverse complement strand
GCCTATATTATACCGATATATTTGCTCACAATGTCTATATTTGTGCATAAAACAAATTTAATCATCTTTTTCACAATTTCTTGTAAATGAAAAGCCAACTCCTGAAACATTCCCTTAGGGTAACGCTTGCAGCAATGGCTCTCTCGGTAGCGACAACGGGTTTTGCCCGCAAATTGACGCCCGACGAAGCTATCTCACGTGCAAACGAATTTCAACAGGCCACTGAAGCCTCACAGCTTCAGGCCCCAAACCGAATCAGCGCCCACGGCAACATGACCCAACCCGACAAGTTGCGTCTTGCCTATACCGCTGAGAAAGTGGGTGAGGAAAAAGCTCCCGCTTTCTATGTGTTTAACAATACCGCCAACCAAGAGGGAGGCTTTATCATCGCCTCGGGTGATGACCGTCTGCGCCCCGTTCTTGCCATAGTCGACAGCGGCTCTTTCGACCCGCAAAATCTCCCCGACAACCTCCGCTGGTGGCTCTCTCAATATGAGGAGGAAATCAACGCCTATCTCTCCTCTACCGCCTCTATAGCTGCTCCTGCCATAACTGCAACGACAGCAGGCTACTACTACGACAACTATGCCTCCTGGTCGACCATCTCGCCGCTCGTCACCACCACATGGAGTCAGGATGAGCCCTATAACAATATGTGTCCTGAATATGGCGGTGGCCGCTCCATGACCGGCTGTGTGGCCACAGCTATGGCACAGGTGATCAACTATCACAAATATGTCAACGGTAAAGGAACCCACTCATATACACCGGCCAACTGGACAAACTCAACCACCAAAGTGAGCTATGACTTCGGCAATGCCGAGTTTGACTGGAAAAACATGCGTGACTCATATACAGGAAATGAAACCACCGCCCAGAAAAACGCGGTGGCCAATCTCATGTTTGCCTGCGGTGTCGCGGTCGACATGCAGTATTCAGCTTCTGCTTCAGGCGCATTCAGCCCTGTTAACGGTTTGATAAACTATCTTGGCTACCATGAAAAAACAGCCGAGATTTCACGCTCATTATATCAGTCGACCGAGTGGGAGGCAATGATCTATAAAGAGTTATCCCAAAACCGACCCCTCATTTATTCCGGTTCAAGCACCGAAGGCGGTCATGCCTTTGTGTGTGACGGCTATTCACAAAACGGCTATTTCCATATCAACTGGGGCTGGGGCGGATATTACGACGGCTATTTCACACTGTCAGCCCTCAACCCCGACGGCCAGGGAATAGGCGGTTCTGACGGCGGCTATAACGGCGGTCAGAGTTTTGTGAGAATGCTCACACCCAACGACCCCTATCTGGATGAGTTTGAAGAAATGCGCTATGCAGTGAAGTTTAACTCCGACTTCTCCCATACCTCAAGCAGCGGAAACAATGAATCTTTCAGCAATTCATTCTACCTGTGGTGGGCACCCTCCTACCCGACATCCCTGCGTTACGCAGTGTGTATCGAGGCGGCCGACGGCTCCCTGATGTATATTGCTTCTTCCTCATCAGTTTCATTAAATCAATTTAACGGCACCACCGCACGTTACAGCGTGAACTTCGGCTCAGCCGATCTCGCTGCCGGTAATTATAGGGTGTATCCCGCTTTCTATGTTCCCTCGACCAACACCTTCGGCCGACTCTTTTCTGACGGCGGAAAAGTGCAATTTATCAACATGACGGTGAGTGCAGCCGGAAAACGCACATTCACAGCCGGCGATAAATTCAACCTTGAGTTCTCGGACATAGAGATCAGCACACAGCTTTATCAACAGTCCTCCACCACCCTGACATATACCGTCACAAATCCGAGCGATTACGACTGTATCGACGAAATCGACTACACCCTTACCGGCTCCGGCTCGTCATCCTATATTCTGGGTGCCGCCAACATGATTATTCGCGCAGGTGAATCTGTCACCATCCATACTAATGTTCAGGGAACCACCACCACCGGTTCTGCAGTGCCTGCCGGAAGCTATAAACTTGTGTTTAAAGGAAACAAGTCAGGTGAAACCTTCTCCTCGCCCACTATCAACGTAACAGTATCCACAGGCCGCGACCCGAGCCTGCCCGATGCCGACCAGATAGTCACCTCGGCCAACCAGATTCCGAAGGAGTGGCTCAACGGCGAGTCTCTCATCATACCCATTGAATTCTCGGCTACAACAGCAGGACAAATCGCTCTCCACTGGTCACTCTACTATCGCGGCACCGAGACAATGGCATACGCCTGGCCTAGTGCTTATGTTGTCGATGTACCGAGCGGTAAATCATCAATGGGCTCTAATGACTTCACTCCTCCCGCAGATTACCCTATACCGGCCGGTGAATATGATTTCGTGTTCGATAATTACTACGACAACTTCAGGATAATCTCACAACGAATTCCCATCACCGTAGGCCTCACTCAGGATAATATTACCTACCGTCTGGGAGTCGACGGAACACTGGCACGCGCCGTTCGTCTGGAGTCAACCACCGCTACCCAAATCTCTATTCCGGCATCAGTCTCCGCCGGTTCAAAGAGCTATCCTGTAAAGGAAATTTCAGCCGAGTTTATGGCAAACAACACCGCCGTGACCCGCGTGAATATCCCCGCCTCAGTCACCACTATCGGCGATGATGCGTTTAAGGGTACCTCCGCTCTTAAATATGTATTCTTCGACGGATCGACAGTGCCTTTGAAGAGTGGTCAGAGCGCCTTTAGCGGATGTGACAAGAATATGGAAGTATATGTGCCCGGCGATGCATGGAGCGGCTATAACAGTGCCTTCAGCCAGATAGCCAAAGTCTATGCAAAAATCACCGCTCTGAAGGTTGACACCGACATCAAGGTCAATAAGGGTGAAACCGCCACACTCGACGTCACAATCACTCCCGCCCAAAACACCAATCCCAACTTCACCGTCACCACCACCGAAAGCGCTGTTGCCACAGCTAAGCTTGAAAACGGTCAGCTCGTGATTGAAGGCGTTGACAACGGTAAGGCAACCATAACAATCACATCGGCACAACCCGGCTTCAAAGCCACAAAAATCAACGTGACAGTTTCCGACGAGTCAGATGATGTTCCGGCAGAGAGCATCACTCTCGACAAGGAGACTCTCGAACTGACTGTGGGCGAAACAGCTGCTCTGACTGCTACTGTGCTTCCCGACAACGCCACCGACAAGACCGTGACATGGGCGTCAAACGACGAGAGCATTGCAACCGTTGACGCCGAGGGTGAAGTTACAGCCATTGCAATCGGTGAGGCCGTAATTACCGCAACCTGCGGTGAGGTTACCGCCGAGTGTAAGGTGACTGTTAATCCCGTTGCCGTTGCCGCCGAAAGCATTAAGCTCGACAAGGAAACCTTAGAGCTGAAAGTGGGCGAAACCGCTGCTCTGACTGCTACTGTGCTTCCCGACAACGCTACTGACAAGACCGTGACTTGGGCGTCAAGTAACCCCGATGTGGCTACTGTCAATGCCGACGGCGTGATTACCGCCGTGGCTGTCGGTGAGGCTGTGATCACCGCAACCTGCGGCGAAGCAACCGCCGAATGTAAGGTGACCGTTAATCCCGTTAAAGCCGAGAGCGTAGTGCTCGACAAGGAGGCTATGGAGCTGAAAGTGGGCGAAACCGCTACACTGACAGCAACAGTGCTTCCCGACAACACCACCGATGAAACAGTAACATGGGCGTCAAGCGACGAGAGCGTGGCTACTGTCAATGCCGACGGCGTGGTTACCGCCATCGCGGTCGGTAAAGCCGTCATCACCGCAACCTGCGGCGACGTTACCGCCGAGTGTAAGGTAACCGTTATCGCCAACACCGGTATCGACGCTGCCCAAGCCAACGAGCCGGTCATCACTCTCACCCCCATGACTATCAATGTTGCGGGCGTGGCCGATGACTGCGAGGTGAGTGTTTATACTCTCGACGGTCAGCTCATCGCCTCTGAGACAGGCAACTGCTCGGTAGCTGTCGCCAACCGCGGCGTCTATAT
>JAIDXU010000150.1 GCA_029058455.1 Paramuribaculum sp. | reverse complement strand
GGCCCGCATTGCTTGCTCCGTTTGCCCGCATGTTGGGTCTAAAGGTAGTTATGACCAATCACGGTCCGGACTATGACCGTCAGAAATGGGGTAAAGCCGCCCGTTTAATGCTTCGTAGCGGCGAACGGTTAGGCTCAAAATTCTCAAACAAAATCATCGTCATATCAAAGGTAATAGCCGACATTGTGGCCGACAAATATGGTCGCACCGATACCGCTCTGATTTTTAACGGTGTTGAGCCTCCTGTTGAAAATCCGGCCACCGACTATGTCCGCTCGCTTGGCGTTGAACCCCGAAAATATATCGTGGCTTTAGGCAGATTTGTCGAAGAAAAAGGATTTCATGACCTCATCTCGGCCTATCGTCAGCTCGGAAATGATTACCCTTATAAACTTGTAATTGCCGGCGACGCCGACCATCCGTCGCGATATTCCGAAAATCTCAAAAAGCAGGCTAAAGAAGCAGGAGTTATTCTCACCGGATTTATCACCGGCGAAAAAATGCGCCAGACAATGGCCAACGCCGCCCTGATGGTAATGCCATCCTATCATGAGGGACTCCCGATAGCTCTGCTCGAAGCGATGAGCTTTAATCTCGACGTTCTGACCTCGGATATTCCCGCATGTATGCTTCCCGAGCTTACCGACGACGACCATTTCCCCACTGGAAATGTCAATGCCCTTGCCGACGCCATCAAGCGCAAAACCACTCTATCCTCCACCCCCCGGAAATATAATCTCGAAGCTTATAATTGGGATCATATCGCCGGGCAAACGGTTAGCGTCTATGAGTCGGTGCTAAAAAAACGACACACTTAGCTCTGCCCTACCAATTATTTCTCCACTATACAAAATCTCCCGAGTGCTTGCACCCTCGTTAAAAACAAGACCCATGACAAGATTAAATTCCTCATCTGAATCTATCAGAAAAAACAACATCACCCTCTCCCCTCTTTTTTTGCTGCTCACTGTGATTTTCTGCACATGCCTGATCGTGAGCAACATCATGGAGATTAAAACCGTTGCTTTAGGACCTCTTACCATAACAGCCGGAATGATCGTCTTTCCGGTGAGCTATATTATCAATGACTGCCTTGTGGAAGTCTACGGATTTGGCAAAGCTCGACTTGTGATATGGCTCGGATTTATGGCCAACCTTATCGTCTCTCTTCTCCTTCAGATTGGCATCTGGCTCCCCGGAGCCGAATCTTGGACAGGCCAAGATGCCATGATCACAATCTTCTCACCGGTGCCGAGAATACTTGCAGCAAGTTTTATTGCCTTCTTATGCGGATCACTTGCCAACGCATACGTTATGCACCGTATGCGAATCACAGCTGATTCCGACAATAGCACCGGCTTCAGACACAGCTTTTCGGCCCGTGCAATTATCTCCACCCTATGGGGTGAAAGTATTGATTCGGCAATATTCTTTCCCCTTGCTTTTGCCGGTATCCTTCCGTGGTCGGTAATTCTGACCCTCATGGTTACACAGGCTCTACTCAAAACTCTTTATGAACTGATAGTTCTGCCCGTCACGGTTAAAATTGTGAAACTTATCCGCCGTGCCGAGACTTTTACACCCGCAATCTGATCTTCTTTACGAATTATGCTTAGTTACAACGACAAAACTCTCTCATGGGTTTGGTTAGACCTCGACGACACCCTTATTGATTTTCATGCCAATTCGCGCATGGCTCTTGCCGCGATCTACCACGACCTCGGCTTCAACAGCCTATGGCCCGACCCTCAGGCATGGATTGAAAACTATGAGAACCATAACACAGCACTCTGGAGTCTTTACAGCGCCGGAGCGGTGACACGCGAAGCTTTGCGTATGGAAAGATTCCGCCGGCCACTCCGTGACGCTGGTATGGATGATTCGGAAGCCCGCGAACTTTCCGACCGTCTCGATCCGCTCTATCTTGACAAACTTGCTCAAGGGCGTATTCTTGTGCCCGGAGCCCTCCAGCTGCTTAAGTCACTGCGTCAGGCCGGAGCCAAAATCGGTGTTCTATCCAACGGATTTGAGGATATTCAATATCGCAAGATCAACAACACCGGCCTACTCCCCTATATCGATTTAACCGTATTGAGCGATGAAATAGGAGTCAATAAACCCAATCCTGAAATATTCCGACACGCCATGCAGCGCTCGGGCGATTTAGATCCCGACCGTCATATCATGGTAGGCGACAATCCGGCCACCGACATCGCCGGAGCGGTTTCAACAGGATGGCAGGCGATATGGTTTTCACGCGACGACACTGCCCCGGCAATCTACCACAACGACGGTGTGGCCGTGTGCAGCACACTTGACGAAGTTAACGCCCTTCTCACCGGCATTTCACCCGCTTAATAACACCTTAATAAGTGTAAGCTAAGGTATATTTGACGTGACACCCACCCGAAACAAAAGAAAATAAGACTATAACTCAACTTTTTTACTTCACCTTATAGAGTAATTCAAAAAAAGTTACGATATTTGCACTGCCAAAAGTCAGGCTGATATATTTCCACCCGGATCGGTAGCGAAATCAGCCTTGCTTACAGCAATTGGAAAAACAATTTAATAATATAATAATCATCCAAACCATGACTAAAGCTGATATCGTAAACGAAATCTACAAGTCAACCGGCCTCGACAAAGCAAGCGTGCTTGAAACCGTTGAAAAGTTTATGGAAGTTGTCAAAGATTCATTGGCACACGGTTAAAAGGTTTACAT
>JAIDXU010000015.1 GCA_029058455.1 Paramuribaculum sp. | reverse complement strand
TAATATTATAATGTTTTCAGGAATAGTAGAGGAGGCGGCTCAGGTAACCGCTTTGCGCAAGGAGGCCAACAATCTCCATATAACCATGAAATGTTCGTTTGTCGACAGCCTTCGCATTGACCAGTCGGTGTCACACAACGGTGTGTGTCTTACGGTTGTGTCGCTCAATGAAGATTCCACCTATACAGTTACCGCAATTGAGGAAACCTTAAATCGCAGTAACCTCGGTCTGCTCAAAACCGGCGATTTGGTCAATCTCGAAAGATCGATGAAACTTGACGGTCGTCTTGACGGTCATATTGTGCAGGGTCATGTCGATACTACCGCTGTTTGTACGGCTATCGAGGACTGTGACGGCTCTAAATTTTTTACTTTTGAATATAAATACGATGAGGAACTTGAGAAACAAGGCTACCTCACAGTAGAAAAAGGATCAGTGACAGTCAACGGTGTGAGCCTTACAGTATGTCGCTCCACCAAATCGGGATTTTCAGTCGCAATTATACCTTATACTCTTAATCACACCAACTTCTGCCGCATAGAAGTAGGCTCGGTTGTTAATCTCGAGTTTGATATAATCGGCAAATATATTGCCCGCCTTATTCCGCGCTGACAGCTGACTCGGACGCAGATGTCGATAGTTTTTTGCGCTTGTGGTCAGTGCGTAAGATGTAGATTGCGGCAAACAAGCCGAGACATAGCTGCATGATCGACTGACAGCTCCACGCCACCATCGAATAGGCCATGCCTTGGTTATGACCAATGCCATAGAGCGAGAGAGCGAACATCACTGCCAGATTCCACGGCCCGAGACCTCCGTTGCTCGGCACGGCAATACTCATCGAACCGAACACAAATACTACAAGACCCGGTATCAGTCCCCATGCTGTGCCGGGTTGTGTTATTAATTCACGGGTGAAATCAAAGGCATAGAAACAGCTGTAGGTTTCAAGATAATAGCATATCCATATACCGAAAGTAAGCACAACATAAAGACCTCTTCCTTTCATGTGGAAGATAACTTTAAAACCGTCCCAGATTCGGGTAACGCTTCCATCGATTTTTTTCACGATCTTGCTCTGGCGGAAAATATAGAGCAGGGCAGAAATGATTGCGAGAGCCGCACCTAACATTATCCACAGCCGACGGTGAGTAACGAGATTGTCAATATCGGTACCTATTTTATAATGACTGAAGAATTTTAGCATTACGGGATGTGCCAACACGAGGCTCAGGAGCAGCAACATCACAACGACCACCGCATCAGAACCTCTGTCGCCGAGATCGGTGCCTACCACTGTCGACAGTTTCACATTCTCTCGTTTGGAGACATACACACATCTCCACCCTTCCCCCAGATAGGGCACGAAGAGATTTAGAGCGTAAGCTCCGAAGATAGATGAACTTTCGGCTGCAACCGGCATTCGTGGCACGCCCGCCGCACGAAGCTGTATGCCCCATCTTATGCCGCGGATTATCTGCGACATCATGGTGAGAATCATCATCATGAATATCCAGAAGAAATCACATCCGTGGGTAATGATATGCCAAATCTCCGAAAGATTGCATTTGTGGAGCAGCCACACCACCATTGATACACTCAGTGCGAGAGGCACAATAAATTCAGCCACCCTTGTAATCTTTGATTTAAGAGTGGATTTAGGTTGTCGCGCAGCAGGCGAGGAGGCAACAGCCGGAGTCTTGATGTCGTTAGAGTCAGTCATTTGATAATTCAACAACTCGCCCCCTCGCAGCGTTTTCCCCCACTCCAAAAATCCCGCTGTTTTGTTTTTTAGATATGACATATCAAAAAAGAAGAAAGGAGGTGGTGTTAAAATGAACGCACCCCAAAAGTCTGAAAAAACTTTTGGGGCGCAGTTCTTTTTGGGATACCTGAATCGTGTATTATTTGCGAGTTTTTTGACGCTATCGTTCGATTGCCTCTTTAATAGTATCAACAATATAATGCACATTAGCGTCGGTTACCCAGGGGCCGGCGGGGAGGCAGATGCCTACCTTAAACAGGGCTTCGCTCACGCCGTTGACGTAGGCAGGGTTGTTGCGGTAAACAGGCTGTTTGTGCATCGGCTTCCAAAGAGGGCGAGCCTCGATGTTTGCCTTGTCGAGATAAACGCGCAGAGCCTCGACGTTGTCGTTGGGCTGGCAGTCGGTCACTGCAGTTGAGGCAGCATGGATAACACCCGCTGCACCACCCACAGCACCTGTAATAATAGCATTGTATGCGTTCTCCTGACCCTTTATGCGGAGGGCGGGGTCGAGGGTGGCCGTGCATAGCCAGAAGTTTGAGTCATACTCCGGACCGGGGTTGCAATGCATAGTGATACCCTCCACATCAGCGAGCAACTCCTCATAGAGAGCCTGCACATGTTTGTGATGGGCAATGTGCTCATCAACAATGGTCATCTGCCCGCGACCTATGCCGGCGCAGATGTTGCTCATGCGGTAGTTGAAGCCTATGGCCTCATGCTGGTAGTAGGGATAGGATTCACGCGCTTGAGTGGCATACCAAAGTATTTCGCGGGCCTTGTCAGCATCGGGGCAGATGAGAGCGCCGCCGCCTGAGGTGGTGATCATCTTGTTGCCGTTGAACGAAAGTACGCCATATTCGCCGAATGTGCCGAGAGCCTGACCGCCGAAGTTTGAACCGAACCCCTCGGCGCCATCTTCGATAACGGGGATTTCATAGCGGTTGGCAATCTCCATTATCCGGTCGATCTGATAAGGCATACCGTAGAGCGCAACGGGAATAATGGCCTTGGGCTTTTTGCCCGTCTTGGCAAGGCGGTCTTTAATAGCCTCTTCGAGGAGGGTGGGATCCATGTTCCATGACTCTTTTTCAGAATCGACAAACACCGGAGTCGCGCCAACGTATGTAACGGGATGTGAGGAAGCGCAGAAAGTGAACGACTGAACTAACACCTCATCACCCGGGCCAACACCACAGGCAA
>JAIDXU010000149.1 GCA_029058455.1 Paramuribaculum sp. | reverse complement strand
GTATCAGTTACTAATATATAAATTTGTAGATATAATGAAATCAATTTTTGATCACATAAATTCTTGTCATGAAAAACCAACTGCTCAAACACACACTTAGGGTTACATTAGCCGCAATGGCTCTCTCGGCAGCGACAACGGGTTTTGCCCGCAAATTGACGCCCGATGAGGCTATCTCACGCGCAAATGAATTTCAACAGGCCACGGAAGCCTCACAGTTTCAGGCTCCAAACCGAATCAGCGCCCACGGCAACATGATGCAACCCGACAAGTTGCGTCTTGCCTATACCGCTGAGAAAGTGGGCGTGGAGAAAACTCCCGCTTTCTATGTGTTTAATAATACCGCCACCCGAGACGGAGGCTTTATCATCGCCTCGGGTGATGATCGTCTGCGCCCCGTTCTTGCCGTGGTCGACAACGGCTCATTTGATCCGCAAAACCTTCCCGACAACCTCCGCTGGTGGCTCTCTCAATATGAGGAGGAAATCAACGCCTATCTCTCCTCCCCCGCCTCTCTCGCCGCCGAAATGAGCACCACGGCCTCCACTCCCGTCGACAACTACAAGGAGTGGTCGGTGATTCCCTATCTCGTTTCCACCAAGTGGGATCAGGGAGCGCCCTACAATAACCTTTGCCCGATGGCCACTTCAAACTCACGCTCGGCGACAGGTTGTGTGGCCACCGCTTTCGCCCAGATTGTGAACTATCACAAGTATGCCGATATGTCGAAGGTGCAGGGTACCACCAAAACCTACACCACCAATATCACTAAAACCAAAGTAAGCTACACTTTCCCCGAAAAGTTTGACTTCGACAAAATGCTCGATGTCTACTCCTCCAACAACTACACCTCCGCTCAGGCCAATGCAGTGGCCGAGCTGATGAAAGCGTGCGGTGTGATTGTGAATATGGACTACTACACCTCGAGTGGCGCGGTTACCGCCTATACAACCATGGGTGCAGTGGAATATTTTGGATATGACAAAAGCTCGCGATCACTTTCCCGCTCCAACTATCAGACCTCGGAGTGGGAAAAAATAATCTATAACGAGCTAAGCCATAACCGCCCTGTGATTTATGACGGTCAAGCAAACAATGGCGGTCACGCCTTTGTGTGTGACGGTTATAGCGGCGCAGGCATGTTCCACATCAACTGGGGCTGGAGCGGCATTTCAGACGGCGCCTACGCTCTTTCGGCTCTCAACCCCGGAGAGCAGGGCATCGGTAGCTTTGAGGGAGGATATAACTCCTATCAGGGCATAAGCATTTTCGTAACACCGGGCGATCAGGCTCCTGATTTACCCGCAAACGTTATCTCACTCTACGACGAGTTGAAAATAGTCAACTCATCGAAGGTTAAAATGAGTCTTACCTATACCTCGGCAACCGAAAGCACCATCACCTCGAGGATCGGTTTGAAGCTTACCGACGAAAACGGTAATTACCTGAAAATAGCCTCTCAGGCAAACGTTAAGATGGATTTCGGATATGCCTATACCGTTGAACTTACTCCCAACTTTAGCGGAGTCACACTGAATCCCGGTAAATATTATCTCGTGGCGTCATATAAGGACTCTGATTCGGAATGGGTTGATATGCCGGCACCCTCTCCGGCCAGCTCAAACCGCGTGCTCGTAACAGTCAGCTCCGACGGTTCCAGGACCCTTTCGATAGCCGAACCCAAATATGCGCCGGCTCTTATCTGGAATCTCGAAAATGATGGAGATTTCTATATGGAGGCTACAAACAAAGCGACTCTCACAGTGCGCAACGACGGCACAGGTGACTATTGCGATAACCTCTACGGCCGTCTTACCAACTCATCCGACAGCTCCCAATCCTTCGACTTCGAAATCACAAGCGGTTCGATTATTCCCGCAAGTCTTTTTACTCAGTTTAATGTCTCATTCGACATGTCAGGAAAAAACTTCACTGACGGAGAATGGATATTGCAGCTTGGTAAAAAGATCTTTGACAACGACTCCAAAGAGCCCGGCGGCGTGATGGTATTGTTCGAAGGTGAGCAGAAAATCACCATTCTGCCCGGCAGCAACGGTGGTACTCTCCCCTCTCAATCACTTGTTGTCACCAACACTTCTACCATCGACAAAGAATGGTTACCGGGCGAGAATTTCAATTTCACCCTGCAGTTAAAGACCACATCAAGCACCCCGCTCCAACTTTTATATAAAGTTTATAAACGCGGAACCAATACAGTTGCCTACTCATTGGGAGGATATTATAATATCGGAACAGTTAGCGCCGGAACACGTAATGTGACCATATCGCTCAAAATACCAAGTTCATCCGATCTGCCTGCAGGTCTCTATGAATTCTCATTCTATAATAATGCAACAAAAGCCGAGATTTCAGAACGTGTGCCCATCTCTATGGGCGGCAAGTCAAACAACATAACCTATCGCCTTGCCGCCGACGGCTCGGGTGCCCGTATCGCCTCATGGTCTAACTTCCCCAACGATGTCACCATTCCCGAAAGTGTAACTCTCAGGAGTGTGAAATATCCGGTAATCGGTATCGGGGCCTCGATATTCCAGAACTCCGCCATCACCTCGGCAGTTATCCCTGAGTCGGTTAAGTCGATCGACAAAAATGCTTTCAGTGGCACCACAAGCCTTGAAAACATCTACTTCTATGGCGGTTGTCCCTTCTCATTTGCCGAAGTAGCTTTCTCGCTTACCAACCCCGATGTCAATGTATATGTCAACGAGGCTGACTATAACAGCTATAAAGCCGCGTTTGCAAATATAACCTCCAATGTCTACAGCCGCATTGATGACTGGTCGCTCGACAAGAGTGAGCTCACCATCGATTATGGCGAAATGGCTACCGTGAAGATTAACCGCAACGTTACTTCCAACTTCATTCCCGGCATGACTATCGACGACAATTATGACAAATCGGTGGCTGAAATCAAAGTGGCTGAGGATGGTAATTCGATCACTGTCATAGGTCTCAAGGCCGGCACAACCGGCGTGAGCATATCACTCGCCCAGCCCAACCTCAACGCCGCCAAGCTTATCGTAACCGTCGAGGAGTCGGGCGACAGATTGGAAATCGACGGGATTATATATAAGCCTGACACAGAAACCGGCACGGCAACAGTGGTCGGCTATGTTGACGGTATAACCACGGCTGATATAAAATCATCTGTAACCGCCAACGATACAGATTATCCCGTCACCTCTATCGGCTACGCTGTTTTTGCCAATTGCAACAGCTTGACTTCAGTAACTATTCCCACCTCAGTCACATCTATCAGCGACAACGCTTTTGCCAATTGCAGCAGCCTGACTAAGGTATATTATGGAGCGGAAAATCCGATCGAAGGCAGTTACTCCATATTTGAACAAGTCTACGATAATGCTACTCTCTATGTGCCTACAGCAGCAATAGAAAGATATAAAGAGATTGATCCGTGGAAGAATTTCCATAATATTCTCTCATATAATTTCTCAGGCGCTGATCAGATTCCGGCCGAGATTGTGGTATTGGATAAGGAGACTGTTGAGCTGAAAGTAGGCGAAACCGCTACTCTGACCGCAACCGTCATGCCCGACAACACTACCGACAAGACTGTGACATGGGCGTCAAGCAACTCCGATGTGGCTACTGTCAATGCCGACGGCGTCGTTACAGCTGTCGCAGTCGGTGAGGCCGTGATTACCGCAACCTGCGGCGAAGCAACCGCCGAGTGCAAGGTGACCGTTAATCCCGTTAAAGCCGAGAGCGTAGTGCTCGACAAGGAGGCTATGGAACTGAAAGTGGGCGAAACCGCTACACTGACAGCAACAGTGCTGCCCGACAACACCACCGATGAAACAGTAACATGGGCGTCAAGCGACGAGAGCGTGGCAACCGTCGATGCCGACGGCGTGGTTACCGCCATCGCGGTCGGTGAGGCCGTGATCACCGCAACCTGCGGCGACGTTACCGCCGAGTGTAAGGTGACCGTTATTGCCAACAGCGGTATCGACGCTGCCCAAGCCAACGAGCCGGTTATCACCCTCAGCCCCATGACTATCAATGTGTCGGGCGTGGCCGATGACTGCGAGGTAAGCGTTTATACCCTCGCCGGTCAGATGATCGCCTCTGAAAGAGGCAACTGCTCGGTAGCTGTCGCCAACCGCGGCGTCTATATCGTGAAAGTCGGCTCAAAAACCGTCAAGGTATCAGTGACCCGCTGATCAACCCCGCATAACTAACGAAGCCGGAAGACCGCCTCACCGAGGCAGCCTTCCGGCTTTCTTTATCTATTATTTGAATCACTCCCTCCGGGGGTTCTTTTACCGGTGTTGTTTCCCTCCACGGGTTATCACCCGCGGCTACCGGCCGACACTCCTCCGAGATTCAGGTCTGGTAGGGATGCTCCATGGAGCATCCTCCTGATAGAATGCGGATTGCGCGTGGTGGGTCGGCGAGGATGCTCCATGGAGCATCCCTACACGCATTATGTTTATTAGAGATTATGATAGGCAGCCCGCGGAGTGGGCGTTTGGCGTGAACCGCGTGTGTCAACCCGTGGAAAGAATCCTCCCCACCACTTAGAACCCTGGAAGGGTGACTCTTTTCCGGGCGCGGAGTTTGCTAATTCAGAACTTATTACTAACTTTGCCACCGCAGACCGCCATGCAGAGGCCCGGTCACGGGTTATGCGGGAGGGCTGCAAGACATACTGACAAGCGTATTCTATGCTAAAATCCAAGCGATTTTGGCATTTTTTTTCAAAATTGAAAAAATTACGGTAATCGCTCC
>JAIDXU010000148.1 GCA_029058455.1 Paramuribaculum sp. | reverse complement strand
GAGTATATACTGCTTGAAACTGTGGCATAAATACACCATAAACAGCAGTGTCCGTCATGTAATTTTTAGGGTTTGTTGCAATAAACTTCATAAGTTCGAGATCTTTTGAAGACACCTTTTTTGAGACAGTCTCCTTAATGCTATCTGATTGCAGTGGTAAAGATGCAATCTCAACTTTCTTGGCATTTGTGATTATGCGATAAATGCTATCGCCTACGGCCTTATGCATAATTGTATCCGTTGCTACAATTGGTTGTGATGTACTCTTATCATTCGGTACTTTTGCCGAGCAGCTGGTTGTTGTAGCGATTACAACCAACGTCAGTACTAACATTACTTTTAAACGTCTCATTATGATGTGATTGGTTTGTTAAATATTGTTATTTTCGTCTTCGTAGATTAGGTATCTCTTGATTAGAGATTTGGATGGATATCTATCTATATGATAATAATTAACTTAAATGGAACGAATCTATGTTATTAGCCAAACATATATATGTTTACTCTGTAACAGGCTTCAAAACAGACTCGTAATCTAAAATATTATGCCTGATTATTTGGGATTTCCGAATTTTTATAGTAACTTTGCACTTGGATAAGTGTCTCTAATCAAGAGATTTGGATGAGTGCCAAACAATAAAACCCCAATCTCCAGAGGAAATGGGGTTATTACTAAAGACTTTTGAGGATTATGGAGTTTGCCTTGTCAACTAATGAGGTATCAAGGCTGGCAAGATAGATTTGCGTAGTTGCTTCGCTATCGTGTCCCATTCCCTCACTGATTACTGACAATGGAATACCTTTAGCTTTTGCGGGAGATGCCCAACTGTGACGTGCTACATACAGAGTGAGCGGCACGTTAACACCGACTTTTTCAGCAATTCGTTTCAGATTATGGTTGATATTGTATCCTACATTTCTGTATGTGCATCGCTCGTTTATTCCAACGTGGCGGATTATTGGGAATAGATACTCGCTTGTATTTTCAGGGTACTTGTCAAGTATCATCTGCATTTCATTAGTCCACTCGATAACAAGTTGTTGCCCCGTTTTTCTTCTTCGGTATGTGACATACCCATTTGATAAGTCTGTCTTTTTCAGATATGCCATGTCAATGAAGCTCATGCCACGGAGCATAAAACTCATCATAAACATATCGCGAGCAAAGTCAAGCTCAGGAGTTAAAGACAGATCAAGATACTTGATTTTCTTGATAATCTGGATAGGTAATGCTCGTTTGACAGTTTTATCCACACCTGTATATACACGACGGAATGGATTGCGGTTCTCTATGATTTCTTCTTCCACAGCACGATTATATGCTGCACGGAGAATACGGGTATAGAATGAGATAGTGTTGGGAGATACGCCTCTTTGCTGATGCCATGCCTCATAAGCCTCCATTATTTCAGAATTTAGACAATCAAGCATTATATCTTCGCCCTTACGGAACTTCTTGAAGCTATTAAGCGCAACATAATATGTTTCAGCGGTGCGAACCTTACCATTTTCTTTAAGTCTGACAATCTGACTTTCCATGAAATTGAACAGACTATACTCATTGGCATAGCGGGTGAACTCCTCAATAACATCATCAGCAGTGTAGGACAGTCCGTTGTTATCCAGTTGTCGAATTATCTTAGTCAAACGCTCTACATCCCAGCGGATGCGTTCACGAATTGAGAGGATAAACGATTTACGTTCACTCTTATAGGTAGTTGTAACCATTGAACGGTCATCATCCCATTCAGTAGGGAATACATGATAATCAGAGAAAAGCTGCCGCTGCTTTCTTTCGTGAAGAATCTGGTAGAAAATTGTGCCCTCGTGGTCTGCGACAGTCGAGGGACGAAACTTTACTTTTATCGAAGCCATTTTAATTTTGAGTTATTAATTATATAAGATACAGCAAAGGGATACGCTCCGAAAAGAGCATATCCCCTCGGTGTATTTATTCTATTGATTTTATGGAACAAATAGAGCTGCAAGTTCCACTAACCTTCTATTGTGGATACCTTTGTGCCATTTGCCTTTGTAGCGGCAGTGGGAGGTGTAAGCTTTGAAGATGTTGCGGTCACCGGCTTTTAACTTTTTCAGGATGCTACTTTTGTTGACTACACCGGGGCCGCAGTTATAGGCAAGTGCGCCGAGAAGAACAGAGTCTTTGCCGTAGTCTTTGTAGAGAGAAACGAATTTGGCGAGGTCTTTTCGGAGTAATGCGGCGGCCTGTGCCTCTGTGAGCTGGACACCTCGACGGTATGGCTCACCCGGCTGAACCTGATGTCCATAGCCGATATACGGCCAGTGCTTTGGGTGGTGCATCGTCTCAAATTTCTTGATGATAAGGACAGCACGCTCAAAGAGCGGCAACTCCATTATAGACCTTTTGGCGGCGAAAGCCGGCGAAATGACCGATACGGCCACTATCGCCTAATCATAAGTATTTTCTTCATAGGCTGTCAGATTTAGTAAAGCAATCCGGGATTTACGGGACCGACAATTGTGCCGATTTCACCGCCAATCTTAGTTCCACCGTTGTCATCACCGCTGTCCTTGCCGTTGAACTCAAACGTCTGTTCCCAAGGGGTTGAGCCGAAGTTATCTTCGACGACCACAAGAAACTTGTGTGCGTCAGATGAATTTGCGGTATAGTTGAGGCGGAAGCTCTTGCTTTAAAGAAGCACACGGTCATTGTTCACCAATGTGGGACCGTCAACGAGTTTGAGAGTACCATCTCCGTCATACTGAAAGTAGCGGATTGTGTACATCGTATTGGCATAGTTGCCTTCCGGCTTTATCTCGAAGCGCAGCTCAACCGTCTGCCCCTTGACAATCTTGTCGCCGAAGGGCATCACCTCAACGGTGAAAGGATAGGACTGCTGGACATCGAGGTCGTCAGAACATGAGGTCATGGCGAACAGGATTGCGGCGAGGGCGATCCAGAACCCGAAGAAACGTGAGGGGGTGACGCGGATTGCGCCTATTCTTTTGATAAGTGTATTCATAATTTTTCAGAGTTTGAGTTTGTTTTTATTTGTTTTCTTGGGACACATCCACATCAGGTTCTCGTTGAGATCCTTGTGGTCAGGATAATGTC
>JAIDXU010000147.1 GCA_029058455.1 Paramuribaculum sp. | reverse complement strand
AAGACCAGAACAAGGCGGGCACATGCTGGTCGTTTTCATCCACCTCATTCTTTGAAGATGAAATTCTCCGTAAAACCGGTAAGTCGGTTGATCTCAGCGAGATGTGTACCGTGAGAGAATGTTATGGAGCAAAAGCCGATCAGTTTATCAGACGTTATGGCGTGGCTCAGTTCTCACCCGGCGGCAGCTGTCTGGATATTGCATACGTTTGGGATAACTATGGCGCTATGCCTGAAGAAGCATACCGCGGTCTTGAATATGGTGAGGATAATCATGTTCACGGTGAGCTTCAGGCCGGTCTTGAGGGTTATATCAAATCAGTAGTCGGCAAACCTAACCGTCGACTCTCGACTGCATGGTCTAAAGCATTCAACGGGATTCTTGACGCTTATTTAGGAGAGGTTCCCACCGAATTCGTTTATGAGGGTAAAACCTACACTCCCATGACATTCGCACAGTCATTCCCTATCAATACCGGTGACTATATCGCTCTCACTTCGTTTACACATCATCCGATGTATAAGCCTTTCGTGCTTGAAGTGAGCGACAACTGGCTCAATGAAAAATATTATAATGTGCCCCTCGAAGACCTCGTGACCGTTACCGAAAATGCCATCAACAACGGATATTCTGTTGCATGGGCAGCTGACGTAAGCGAAAAAGGCTTCAACTGGAAGAGCGGTTATGCCAATATGCCTAAAGCTAAGACCGAAGCTGATTTCGAAGGCACCGAGCTTTCACGCTGGGTATCGCTGTCGAAAGCCGACCGTGAGAAAGAACTTTATGATCAGCGAGGTCCCGTTGAGGAAGTAGACGTTACTCCCGAGCTCCGTCAGGAAATGTTCGACCGTCAGGAAACTACCGACGACCACGGTATGGTGATTGTTGGTATCGCAACCGATCAGAACGGCAACAAATATTTCAAGGTTAAGAACTCTTGGACCGCCAATCAGATTTATGGTGGTTACTTCTATGTTTCTATCCCTTATTTCAAGGCTAAAACTGTCGACATCTATGTCAACAAAGAGGCAGTTCCCGCTTCACTCCTCAAGAAGCTCGGCGTTGCCAAGTAAACAGTTTTTATAAACGATTAATACACGCCTCTGCAAACTTTGATTTCAGAGGCGTGTAATTTTTATCAATACTGAAATATGAACTATAAGATTAAACACCGCCGGCTTCATGCATTCTTTTATAGCAAGGTGCTCAACAGTCTTATGTTTATAATAGCTTTAAGCCTGATTATGGCAAGTTATAACTATATGTTTGTGCTGTCGGTTGTTTGTGCGCTTGTAGCGCTGTTGCTCTTCATAGGATATTCTCTCTGGCTTTGGATCGGCAAACCTGACAGCGTGGTCATCAATCACCGGCTCTCCGATCTCAGCGGACTGTATATGCTATATTGTCTCCTTATAATCACTTTGAAGGCCAACAACCAACTGTGGTATATCATACCTCTGTGTTGCGCGATTATTCTCATGTTCCTCTTACAACTCCGGCCCTCCGACCAAACTTTTGTCATAAAGTCCTGACCTTGTAAACCTGTCTGTCAAAATAAAACATCCGATTAACTTCACCATTTAAGGCTACGGTTAATCGGATGTTTTATTTATAGCTTAGGGAGGAATTTTATTCCCACTCGATTGTGGCCGGTGGTTTTGAGGAGATGTCGTAGGTTACGCGGTTAACACCTTTTACGGTGTTGATGATTTTGTTGCTGACTTCGGCAAGGAAATCATATGGCAGATGAGCCCAGTCGGCTGTCATGGCGTCGGTTGAGGTTACAGCTCTGAGAGCTACGGCGCGCTCATAGGTGCGCTCATCGCCCATAACGCCCACGCTCTGAACGGGGAGCAGAATAACACCTGCCTGCCAAACCTTATCATACAAGCCATGATCGCGCAGACCTTGAATGAAGATATGATCGGCTTCCTGAAGTATGCGTACCTTTTCGGGGGTGATGTCGCCAAGTATTCTAACGGCAAGACCGGGACCGGGGAACGGATGACGGGTAATAAGATGTTCAGGCATGCCGAGCTGACGGCCTACGGCTCTGACTTCGTCCTTGAAAAGGAGACGCAGAGGCTCGCAGAGCTTGAGATTCATCTTCTCGGGGAGACCGCCGACATTGTGGTGGCTTTTGATGGTAGTGCCGGTGATTGACAGCGATTCAATGCAGTCGGGATAGATGGTGCCTTGACCGAGCCACTTCACATCCTTGAGCTTGTGGGCCTCACGGTCGAACACGTCGATAAATCCTTTGCCGATGATTTTGCGTTTGCGCTCGGGATCGGTAACTCCGGCAAGCTCTTTATAAAATTCCTCCGACGCGTCTACACCGATTACATTGAGGCCGAGACATTCATAGTCGCGAAGCACCGACTTAAATTCATCTTTTCTCAACATGCCGTGGTCAACGAATATGCAAGTGAGGTTTTTGCCGATGGCACGGTTAAGAAGCACTGCTGCAACCGACGAATCGACACCGCCACTGAGTCCAAGCACAACTTTGTCGTTGCCGAGTTGCTGCTTAAGTTCTTCTACCGTGCGGTCGATAAATGAAGCCGCACTCCAGTCCTGATGTGAGCCGCAAATATCTACTACAAAGTTTTTGAGCAGCTGAGTGCCACATTCGGAGTGGAATACCTCGGGGTGGAACTGCACACCCCAGAGCTTTTCGCCGTCAGCCTGATAAGCCGCACATTCTACTTTTTGGGTAGAGGCGATAACGCTGAAATTTTCAGGAAGAGCGGTGATAGTGGCACCGGGGCTCATCCATACCTGGCTTCCTGTGGCTATGTATTTAAGCAGGGGATTGGAGGAATCAACATAGCTCAGGTGAGCGCGCCCGTATTCGCGGGTACCGGCAGGTTCCACACTTCCGCCGTTGATCCACGCCATGAATTGCGCACCATAGCAGATGCCCAAAATGGGGTAGCGATGACGGATTGTAGTGAGATCGATCTTAAATGCCTTTTCATCATAAACCGAAAAAGGTGAGCCTGACAGGATAACACCTATGACCGAGGGATCGTTTTCGGGAAATTTGTTATAAGGCACTATCTCACAATAGGTATTCAGTTCTCTCACTCGCCTTGCAATAAGCTGGGTGGTTTGAGAGCCGAAGTCAAGAATGATAATTTTTTCCTGCATAAGGATGTAGGTGGAATATATTTTGTGATGGTAGGGGTTTTACTGTTTATTAAGTGCTTCCATTGAGGAATTGGGTGCCACAACCCAAACAATATCTCCGTCTTGGAATTCAGTTCCGGCCGAGGGCTGGGAATAGATTCCGTTGCGCTCGAGACTTACGATCAGGGCTGTGTATTTTTCGCGCATATTGGCTTGCGCCACCGTTTTGCCTATGAGGGGAGATTTTGAGGTGAGAGTCACGGGGAAAAGTTTGAGATCAGCGGGATCTATGTCGGCCTGAGTCTGACCCGACTCGCTTTCGGGTGCTTCGATCAGTGGCAGAATAGCCTGAATTTCCTCGTCGGTGCCTATCACTCCGAGTATATCGCCGGGAAAGAGTCGCGTGTCACCGCCGGGCACCGGTATCACGTTGCCTCCGCGCTGGATAGAAGCAATATTCGCTCCATACTTCACTCTAAGCTGTGAGTTCTGCAATTTTTCGCCTACAAACGGGCAGTTGCATGACACGGTCATGAAAGCAAGGTGAAGATTTGATACGATGTTGTTGTTTTTGCCCGATTTGCGAAGTTCACGTTCATTGAGGTTGTCAATGAATTTCGATTCCATTCTGCGCATCTTAAATCTCAGATCTGACGAAAGGAAGAAAATCGCGGTAAGCAGGATAGCTACGCCAAACGACAGACCGATACTGAACGAGTAGATCACGGTGAGAATATAAACCAGAGAGGAGAGCGATATGGTAAGCTTAACAGTGGTCATGATTACCAGCGGCAGATCGAATCTTGAATCAGCCTCTTTAAGTTTGCGTCTTTCCGATTTACGCGACGATGGCACGGTCATGGCAAGAACAAACGGAGACATGGCGCCAACAGTGATAACGGCTGTGAGAAGACGTCCCCAGCTTTCATTCCATTCAAGCAGAGTGGGGAGCAGCCACCCCTGCGACACGAGAATAATCGCGATAAGCATTATGGAATAGAGCAGCACGCGCCACAGATACCGACTTACGATATTATGCCATATCTGTTTGGTTGAGGATTTTTCCTTGGCTGCGTCATAACTGTTGCGCTCAATGAGGTAGGTGAGTCGCTTGGGAAGATGTTTTTCCACAAACTTATAAACCGGGTCGGAGAGACGAATGAGATAGGGTGTGCCGAAAGTAGTGATTACGCTCACAGCAACAATCACGGGATAGAGCTCGGGATTGAGCACTCCGAGACCCATACCGAGGGTTGCGATGATAAACGAGAATTCACCTATCTGAGTCAGTGCAAATCCGCTTTCGATTGAAATGCGGAGATTCTGACCGGTAACCAACATTCCGAGAGTTCCGAAAATTATCATTCCCACGATAACCAACAGCGACAGCAGGACTATCGATCCGAAATAGGTGACAATAACCGAGGGGTTGACCATCAGACCAACAGAAATGAAGAACACTGCGCCGAAAAGATCTTTAACGGGAGCCACGACATGTTCTATGCGCTCGGCAAAACTTGTTCCGGCAAGAATCGAACCCATCACGAAGGCACCCAAAG
>JAIDXU010000146.1 GCA_029058455.1 Paramuribaculum sp. | reverse complement strand
GTCTTACTGCCGCCGCAGCAAAAGTAATCGCGTCGGGCAGATATATCGGTGGTGCTGAGGTTGAGTCTCTCGAACAACAGATGTGTGAAATCACAGGCGCTACTCATGCTGTCGCCACCGGTAACGGACTTGATTCTCTGAAACTTATTTTTCTCGCCCTTATAGAAATGGGTGATGTAAAACCGGGCGATGAGGTTATTATTCCGGCCAATACATTTATTGCGTCGGCACTGGCAGTTGTTGAAGCCGGTTTGACTCCTGTGTTTGCCGAAATCAATCCTGATACATTACTTCTTGACACGTCAAGGCTTGATAAGATTATAACTTCTCGCACCCGTGCCATAATGCCTGTGCATCTCTATGGAAGGGTTTGCTTCGATGAGCAGCTTGTGTCGTTGGCCGAGAGGCATAATTTACGGATAATCGAGGATGCCGCTCAGGCTATTGGCGCGACTTCTCAGGTGGCCGGTTTATCCGGGAGTAATAAAGCCGGAGCATTGGGCCATGCGGCAGCTTTCAGCTTTTATCCTACTAAAAATATTGGTGCGCTTGGTGACGGAGGTATGGTGACAACTTCTAATCCCCGACTTGCCGAACTGGTGAGACAGCTCGGCAACTATGGCACTTCCTCCCCCTATCATCATGATCTCATAGGCATTAATTCGCGTCTTGATCCAATGCAGGCTGCAATGCTCAAGATTAAGCTGGCTGATATGGCGACCGAAATCGCTATGCGTCGCGAAAATGCCTCCCTCTATAATTCCCTGCTCGACACTCCCCTCTTATCAAAACGTTCATCTGATCCCGGGGAGGTTTATTATCAGTATGTTGTGATGTGTAATGGTGATAGAAACGCTATCAGGTCGCTTCTGCTCGATAAAGGGGTTGAAACAGCTGTTCACTATCCTGTGCCTGTTCACATGCAGAAATCTATGGCTCCCTGGCGCCCGGCGTTCTCGTTGCCCGAGGCTGAAAGAACGGCTGATGAGATTCTTTCTCTTCCGATAAGTTCGGCCACATCTGCTACTGAAATTAAAGAAATTGTTTCGATAATCAATTCCTTGCCTGTTAATCTATAATGGCCCGACGTAAAAAGAAAAGTCGCAAAAACTCTTCGCGCAATTCTGTTCTTACTGTTGCTATATTTCTGGTACTCTGTGCTATCATAGTTATGGCATGGAAAAGACTGCCTAATGATGAGAATACTCATTCTTCGGTTGCTCATGCGCCATCTTCCACTATGTCGGGCGAGTCATTGCTTAGGGTTATAATTCCCGATACGATTCCTTCCCAGATTGTCGACTACACCGGTATGACCCTTTCGTTTAATGCCCGTCGCCATACACCCAACTGGGTGGCTTGGGAGCTGACAGGTGATGAAACGACTGGTACTGTAAAACGCAGTTCTACATTTTATAACGATCCTAATGTGGCCGGTTGTCCCGAAACCTACGATTATCTCTACTCGGGTTATGACCGGGGGCACATGGCTCCTGCTGCCGATATGAAATGGAGCGCGGATGCAATGAAGGAGACTTTCTATCTGACAAATATTTGTCCGCAGGATCATAAACTCAATATAGGATCATGGAATAATCTGGAGGAAAAATGCCGTGCTCTTGCTCAGATCGACAGCGCGATAATTATTATTTCAGGTCCGCTCTATCTTCACCCTACAAAGGAATTTCTCGGCGATAACCGTGTGGAGGTGCCAAGCCACTTTTTCAAAGTTATTCTCTCACCCTATTCTGAACAACCTTCGGCAATAGCATTTTTGATTGCCAACAGCAGTCACACCGAGGGATTACAGAAATCGGCCACATCGATCAACAATATTGAGTCGCTTACCGGTTATGACTTCTTCTCCGCCTTGCCCAATGATGTCGAAGAGGAGCTTGAGGCGCAAAATGATTTCATGAAATGGAACCGTTATATCACCTCTAATAAACGGAAAACTCAGAAACGCAACTAAAAAATGACAATTTCTCCACAACCTATCTGTGCTATTTCTACCCCTCCGGGTATTGGCGGCATAGCCGTAGTGCGTATTTCAGGCGATAATGCAATTCCGGTTGTAAACAAAGTTTGGAAAGGAAAGGATATATCGTCATGGAAAACCCATACCGCACATCTCGGTATGATAGTTGACCCTGAGACCGGAATTCCTCTCGATCAGGCTGTGGGTACGCTTTTTCTCGGGCCTGATTCATATACCGGTCAAGATACTATCGAGCTGTCGGTGCATGGCTCGAAATTCGTGCAGCGTGAGTTAATCACTCTCCTGCTCAAAGTCGGAGCTCGTTTGGCCGAGCCGGGTGAGTTTACTCGCCTTGCATTTTCCTCAGGTAAGATTGATCTTGCTGAGGCTGAAGCTGTGGCCGATCTTATAGCCGCCAATTCGCGCGCGGCTCATCGCGTGGCTCTTTCTCAGATGAAGGGTCATTATTCTCAAACCCTTAACACACTTCGCGAGAAGCTGATTGACCTCAGCGCTTTGATTGAACTTGAACTTGATTTCTCGGAAGAAGAGGTTGAGTTTGCTAACCGTGATACTCTCCTCTCCACGGCTCGTGAAATCCACTCGCAGGTATCGCGCCTATATCAATCATTTTCAAGCGGTAGCGTAATCAAACAGGGCCTTCCGGTGGCAATAATCGGCAATACAAATGCCGGAAAATCATCCCTGCTCAACGCGCTTCTTAATGACGACAGAGCGATAGTTAGCGATATTCACGGCACCACTCGCGACACTATTGAAGAAACTCTTGAAATAGGTGACCATCTGTTCAGACTTATTGACACCGCAGGTCTGAGAAATACCGGCGATACGATCGAACAGATAGGCATTACCCGCTCACTTAAAGCAGTTTCCAAGGCCTCGATTGTCTTGTTTATTATTGATCCGTTCCAACCAGTTGCCACTAACATTGAGGCGATTACCTCTACACTTTCAGCTCTTAATCCCGAGAATCCCACTCACATAGTTATACTGATAAACAAATCCGATCTTCCCGGCTATGAGGATGCTGAAAAAAATATACTTGATAATCTGGCTCCTCACCTTGCCTCTATAAATCCCTCGCCAAGCATAATCGAGATTTCGGCTGCCACACGCCACAATCTCCCCAAACTCCTTCAAACTCTTCAGGAAATAGCTGACGATATAACAGGCGGCATAGCTGACAGTGCTACCATCGTTACCAATGCCCGACATGCACAGGCACTTCTTGACGCCGCTCAATCATCGGCCCGCACAATCGATGCCCTTACCCAAAACCTCTCGGGCGAACTCATAGCCCAACACCTACGCGAAACCATCCACCACCTCAGCCAAATCACCGGCCAAATCACCTCCCCCCAAATCCTCTCCACCATCTTCTCCCGCTTCTGCATCGGCAAATGACCATGTGATTAGAAACGATTACAATTTAGCATAATATGTTAGTATGGCACTCTTTACGGGGTGCCATTTTTGTTGCCACACTAACCGATTTTATCGGTTTCTGCTCGATTTTACGCCAATTTTTGTACCCCGATTGTATCTCGTCTGCAATCGGGATATACACGGAGAGATAAGAGATGGACGATTTACACGTCAATACACGTCAGTACACGCCCATACACTATTTCGACGAAATAACAGGCGAAATAACCA
>JAIDXU010000145.1 GCA_029058455.1 Paramuribaculum sp. | reverse complement strand
ATTGTGCGCGGAATTTGGCCGTCTGGAGTGAGAGAACTTTCTCGTCGATATTGAGCGAGCGCGCACATTCACCCACAAAAAGCAAGCGGGTCACATCGTCTGAAATCTTGGCGATCGACATTACAATGTCGTTGATAACCTTGCCGCGCGCCACCGGGTCGTTGCCGGCATCGGCCATCAGATTCCGTGTCTTGAATGCGATGAAATCGGTTTCGTTGTCGGCGATATATTTTTCTACTTCTTCGGCGGTGTGGCTCTGAGCAAAAGAATCGGGGTCTTCGCCTTCGGGCAAAAGAAGTACCTTGATGTTCATTCCCTCCTCGAGAAGCAGGTCAATGCCTCTCAGCGACGCTTTGATACCGGCGGGGTCGGCATCATAGATGAGGGTGACGTTGTCGGTGAAACGGTGAATGAGATTGATCTGCTCCGATGTCAGCGCAGTGCCCGATGAGGCAACCGCATTTTCCACTCCGCTTTGGTGGAGCGAAATCACATCCATATATCCCTCCACCAGCAGGCACTTGTCTTTGTTTACGATGGCTTTTTTAGCCTGAAACAGTCCGTAGAGCTCGCGGCGCTTTGAATATATGATGCTTTCGGGCGAGTTGACATATTTGGCGATATCCTTTTCCTTGCGAAGCGTGCGGCCTCCAAAAGCCACCACTTTGCCCGATAACGAGAGTATGGGATAGATTACCCTGCCGTGGAATTTGTCTCTCAGCTCGCCTTTGTCGTTAGCGAAGCATAGACCGGTTGAAACAAGGTATTCAGGCAGATAACCTTTTTCGACAGCCGCTTTGGCCAAAGCGTCGCGTTTTTCAGGAGAGTAGCCGAGGCGAAAACGACTTATCATGGCGTCGCTTATGCCGCGCTCGCGGAAATAGGAGAGACCTATGGCGCGCCCTTCGTCGGTGTCGCTCATGGTATGCTCGAAGAATCCGAGCGCGAAATCATTGACCGCCAACATGCTTTCGCGGTCGTTGACTTTCTGCTGCTCATCTTCGGAAAGTTCCTCCTCCTTTATCTCGATATGATATTTGTTGGCAAGATAGCGCAGGGCTTCGTTGAAGTTCAATTTCTCATGGAGCATGATGAAATTGACGGGACTGCCTCCCGCGCCGCAGACAAAACATTTACAGATGTTTTTCGACTTGCTTACGGTAAACGAAGGGTTACGGTCGTTGTGAAACGGGCAGAGGCCTTTGTAATTGGCACCTCTCCGCTTCAGACTCACGAAATCGCTCACCACATCGACAATGTCGGCGGTGTCGATTATTTTCCTTACTGTTTCGTGGTCGATTCGTTTCATTGAGACTCGGGATGTCGGATTGTTATTGCAAAGTTACAAAAAATGTGTGTGACTGGCAAATCATTGCGGTCACACATTATTCCTCCCTATGAGGCCTCAACGATAGGTGTCGGTGATGGCGTGGAGATGCTCAAAAAGCCGTATATCTATTTCGGTCAGCTCAACATCGCGGCGCGCCATGACTTTGCGGGCGGTGGTTAGAAATTTTGAAATCGGCACTTCTGTAAAACCGGCTGCGCTTCCGTCAGAAAACGAGGCTATGAAATTGCGTGGAAAGCCTGTGCCGTGAATATTCACCCCCACGCCAATCACGGTGGCGGTGTTGAACATTGTGTTGATGCCGGCTTTGGAGTGGTCGCCCATCACAAGACCACAATGTATCAGCCCTGTGCGCACAAATCTTCGTGCAGGATAATTCCACTGCTTTATCTCCGTATAATCGTTCTTAAGGTTTGAGGCGTTACATCCAGCGCCGAGATTACACCATTCGCCAACCACGGCATTGCCTAAAAATCCGTCATGGGCTTTATTGGTGTATCCGGTGATAACCACATTGTTGACCTCTCCACCTATCTTGCAGTGCGGCCCGATGGTCGTTTCACCATAAATCTTGCTGCCCATGTTGATATTGGTGGAGTGTCCGATATAGAGCGGGCCTCGCAGCATTGAACCCTCCATAACCTCCGCTCCAGCCGAAATAAATATCGGGCCTGAAAGAGTGTTGAGTGATGCGCACTCTACAACAGCCCCTTTTTCTATGAATACATCCTCGGGATTGCCCACAACGCGGTTGCTCGGGCTTATTTCGGCCCGCTCCATATCCCTGGTCAGGAGGGGAATGTCGCGTTTTATTATTTCGCCGTTGAGAGTAAACAGGTCGGTGAGGCGGGTGAGACTTAACAGATCGGAGCCTGAGTAGGTAACGCGTTCTTTGACAGATTTATCATCTGAGGGATAAACGGCAATTGTGTTGCCGCTCTGATCAACGAGTTCGCAGCCGCGGGGCAGTGTGGCCACGGCATTTGCCAATGCTTCGTCAGCCACATAATGGGCTGAAATAATAACGGCATTTTCCGAAACCGGCAAGCCGAATTTTTCCTGAAGATAATTCTGTGTGCTGACAGTTATTTCTGCGCCTGCAGGGAGTAGTTTGCGCCAGCGGTCGATCATCGACATGCAGCCCACAAGGAGCATGGCAACGGGGCGTGTGAATGTGAGGGGGAGCAGATTATTTCTCACCTCCTCAATGTCGGCTAATACGAAACGGGTGTTATCAGATAGGCGCTCCATCGGGCTTGATACCTTCGTGAGTTGAGAAGCTATAGAACATTTCCATCTCGTTTTCCGATCTGCCCGACGAGAGATTGATCATCTCAAGTTGAAGATCGGTCTTGGTGTCAACCACAAGCAGGGCGGTGCAGTCGTCGGTAAGGTTGGGATCAAGCTCAAAAAGCTTCCATTGATTATGTTTTCCGGCAGGACGCATACCCTTGATGGTAATTAAATTGTCGTCGGAGGTCCAATCCTGAATACCGATAAGGGGGTTGATAGTGTCAAATGCGCTCAGGTTGATTCTGAACAGATGGCCGATAACTGAGCTGTCATAGATAGGTGAACCGAAACCGCGGTAGCTTGCTGGCATACATGCAGCTGCAGAAGTGCCTACTTCTGAAAGTCGGCCGGAAGGAAACAGGCGTAACTTGAGATTGAGCGCTTCGATCACTTCGGCATATTGCTCAACAAAGGTATCACCAACATTGCCAAACAGGTCGAGCATGAGGTAATAGGTAGTCATCGAACATAGGCGCATGTCAAACTGACGCATCAGCAGCGACGGCAACGAAGCTCCATCGTTGGTGCGATAGTTATCGTAGATAAAGCGAGCGTAGTTGGCGGCCGCCGTTATGCTGGGACGAGTCGTGTCGTGACTATAATTCTTGCGCGTTTCGGCAACACTTTTTCCTCTATTGAAAACCGAGTTCAGAAATGTGAGCATGGTGAGAATGCAATGATGATATTAAATCAAATCTATGCAAATGTAAGGATTATTACGCGCGCGACAAAAAGTGTAATCATATTGCCATAGCATTGCCACCAAATAGCGAAAGCACGGCGGAGTTTAACCGAATTTGCTGATTTTACGCAATTCAGGCTCGTTGATAATCTTGATTTTGCGCCCGTCGACCACTATCACTTTTTCGCTAACAAAGGCGGCGAGAGTGCGTATGGCGTTGGATGTTGTCATGTTTGAGAGATTGGCAAGATCTTCTCGGCCCATAAAGATTCTGATTGTGGTTCCGTCATCCTCATAGCCATAGTTTTCAACCAACACAATGAGCGCTTCGGCCAGACGGCCGCGAAGATGCTTTTGCGTGAGGTTGACTGTGCGGGTGTCAGCAGAGCCGAGATTGCGCGACAGCTCATGAATGAAGAAGCGGGCCACCAGAGGATTTTCATCGATAAATTCATCCACAACTTTCATGGGCAGGCTTCCGAGGGTCGACGGCTCGATTGTGGCGGCGGTGTGCACATAGGGTTCACCGGCAAAATAGGCACGATAGCCGAAATACTGCACCGGACGCAGAAGTCTGAGAATTTGCTGACGGCCACCAATGCCGTCTTTATAGAGCTTTGCTTTGCCGTCGAACAAACACCACAGGTTTTCGGGCGTGTCGCTCTCGCTGTAAATAGTATGGTTTTTCTTGAAATGATGAATTTTGAGACTATCGGTTATGTTGCGTTTCTGATCGGGTGTCAACACCGACCAGATCTCCGACATGTCATCGCTGATCACCTGTTCGAGAGCGGCTCTAATCATTGGAAATTAATTCAGAAATTCCACCGGAAGCCTCCGTTTAAATTCATTAATAAACCGGAGCTGTGGTGGCTTATAT
>JAIDXU010000144.1 GCA_029058455.1 Paramuribaculum sp. | reverse complement strand
ATTTCGTGACAATCGAAGGTGACCAGTCTATTTATAAAAATCACTGGCTTGCCGGCGGAAATGAACTCACCTGGGATATGACCCACTATGACGTGCAGCTCATCGGCGGCGTTGTGCTCCATCAGGGCAAAATCGCCGAGATGGCTACCGGTGAAGGTAAGACTCTTGTGGCTACCCTCCCCGTATTCCTCCGCTCTCTCTCGGGCAAAGGTGTGCATGTGGTAACTGTCAACGACTATCTGTCGAAGCGTGACAGCGAATGGATGGGTCCGCTTTATATGTTCCACGGTTCGACTGTCGATTGCATTGACAAGCATCAGCCCAACACTCCCCAGCGCCGCGCCGCTTATAACTGCGACATTACATTCGGCACAAACAATGAGTTTGGCTTCGACTATCTGCGTGACAATATGGCCATGAGTCCCGGCGATATGGTGCAGCGCAAACATTATTATGCCATTGTCGACGAGGTTGACTCGGTGCTTATCGATGATGCCCGTACACCTCTTATTATATCAGGTCCCGTGCCTCACGGTGATGACCAGCTCTTTAATGAATATCGCAGCAATGTCGAGAAAGTAGTTGCCGCCCAGCGCAGACTTGTGACCTCTCTGCTTGCCGAAGCAAAGACCAAACTTGCTTCTGACGACAAGGATGTGCGCAAAGAGGGTGCTCTTCAGCTTTTCAGAGCTTTCAAGGGCCTTCCCAAAAACGGTGCGCTTATTAAATTCCTCAGTCAGGAGGGCATGAAAAACATTCTGCTCGAGACTGAAGCCTACTATCTGCAGGATAACGGTCGCGAAATGCCCAAAGCTACCGATCCCCTCTACTTTGTGATTGATGAAAAGAACCGCACCGTAACTCTCACCGATAAGGGTGTTGACGAGCTGACCGGTTCGAGCGACGACCCGCAATTCTTCGTTCTTCCCGACATCGCCGCACAGCTCAGCGAAACCGAGACAATAGAAGATAACGCCCAGCGTCAGACTGTGAAAGATGAACTGCTCCAGAATTATGCCGTAAAGGCAGAGCGTGTTCACACCGTTACACAGCTTCTCAAAGCATACACACTTTTTGAAAAGGACGTGGAATATGTGATCGACAACGGCAAAATCAAAATCGTTGACGAGCAGACCGGCCGTATTATGGAGGGACGCCGTTACAGCGACGGTCTCCATCAGGCTATCGAAGCCAAAGAGGGTGTGAAAGTCGAGGCCGCTACCCAGACTTTCGCCACAATCACTCTCCAGAACTATTTTAGAATGTATCATAAGCTTGCCGGTATGACCGGTACGGCGGAAACCGAAGCAGGCGAGCTTTGGGATATCTATAAACTCGATGTGGTGACTATTCCCACCAACAAACCGGTGGCCCGCATCGACATGGAGGATCGCGTATATAAGACCAAGAAAGAGAAATATGCCGCAGTTATCGACGAAATCGTAAGACTTGTTGAGCTGGGTCGTCCCGTGCTTGTGGGCACAACCTCGGTCGAGATTTCAGAACTTCTCAGCCGTATGCTCACTATGAGACATATTCCTCACAATGTGCTTAATGCGAAACTCCATCAGAAAGAGGCTGACATCGTAGCTCAGGCCGGTCGCCCCGGAACTGTTACCATCGCCACCAACATGGCCGGCCGTGGTACCGATATCAAGCTTCCTCAGGAGGTTAAAGATGCCGGCGGTCTCGCCATTATCGGCACCGAACGTCATGAGTCCCGTCGTGTTGACCGTCAGCTCCGTGGTCGTGCAGGTCGTCAGGGCGATCCCGGTTCATCGGTATTCTATGTGTCATTCGAAGACCAGCTCATGCGTCTCTTTGCCAATGAGCGCGCAATGAAGGTGCTCGACACACTCGGTTTGAAAGAGGGTGAGATGATCGAGTCAAAAATGCTCACCAACACTATCGAGAAGGCCCAGAAGCGAGTTGAGGAAAATAACTTCGGTATCCGTAAGCACCTCCTTGAGTATGACGACGTGATGAACAAGCAGCGCACATATATCTATTCGCGCCGCCATCATGCTCTCATGGGTGAACGAATCGGCATTGATATTGCCAATATGTTCTATGACGTGATTGAAAATCTCGTTAACAATTACTCCTCACCCGCCGACTATGACGATCTCTCGCTTGAGCTGTTTAAGATTCTCACAATCGAGATGCCTGTCACCGAAGAGGAGTTTAAGAACATCCAGAAAGAGGAACTTATCGACCGTATCCACTCGGCCGCTATCGAAGCTTTCGACCGCAAGAGTCAGAAGATCATTGATGTGGCAACTCCCGTAATCAAGAGATGTGTTGAGGAAGACGGATATACCGGCCGAATCATGGTGCCCATGACCGACGGCAAACGTGTGTTCCAGCTCACAGCCGATGTGGTTGAAACCTACAATGCCGGTTGCAAAAATCTCGTTAAAGAATGGCACAAAGCTATTCTGCTTGTTACTATCGACGAACTTTGGAAAGAGCACTTGCGTGAACTCGATGATCTTCGTCAGTCAGTTAGAAACGCCTCCTACGAACAGAAAGATCCTCTGGTGATCTATAAAGTAGAGTCGTTCCACCTCTTTGAGACTATGCTCAATAATCTCAATGTCAAGGCTATCTCGGCCCTGATGAGAGGTCAGATATATGTGCAGCAGCGTCCGCAAGCGCCTGAACCTCAGCCTCGCCCGGAGGCTCAGCAGGCTCCTGCTCAACCCGAAGGTGATGCCGCTTCAGCAGAGAAAATGGCCAAGGCTCGTCAGGCTGCCATGATGGCTGCACAGCAGGTGGCACATGCCGCAGCTCTTAACCGCAGCAATACTTCGACTACCGCCGATGCCTACAACAATCAGCGCCCCGAGCCCAAAGTTGAACGCGCCATGCCCGAGCGTCGTAACGACTACTCGGCCTATCGCGCCACCAAAGCTGAAGTTCCCGGTGCAGATACCAAAGCTGCCGCTTCAGCTCAGCAGCAACCCCGCCCCAACACACCTACGGTGAACAATGGTCCCCGCGTTGGCCGCAACGACCCGTGTCCCTGCGGTTCAGGCAAGAAATATAAAAACTGCCACGGCCGCGGTCTCTGATAAAAGCTCATCAACCCCTTGACCGGTAATTTTTCCGGTTAAGGGGGTTGATTGTTTAAATCCGGATTATCGAAATCAAACGGTTTTATTCCGTTAATCATAATAATTTCAGAAGAAGTTAAAAAACAGCAACCGACTCAAATGGATAAAAAATCGCCGCTATTGTGGGTGGCCATCGGATTGGCCGCTCTGCTGCTTATAGCAATAGGTGTGAGCGTATGGCAGGTTTCATCGCTCAAAAGTGAGGTCGACGAGGCTCGACTCACCAATGAACAGCTCCAGCTCACCAACGACCAGCTAAGCCTGTCAAACGAATTTGATGCGATCAACTCTCAGTTCCGGCAGTATGAGGATCAGGCATCTATGCTTGCCAATGACACCATCATGGCCAAATATACGGCTGCCAAAAACAAAATCGAGGAGTTGCTCAAAGAGCTTAATTCAGAAAAAGCCAAAAGCCGCAAGCAGATCAAGAAACTTCAGGATGAGATCGCCACATTGCGCAAACTCCTGCGTCACTATGTTGCTCAGGTCGATTCACTCGGTAAGGAAAATGCAGCTCTGCGCGACGAAAATACCCGCATTAA
>JAIDXU010000143.1 GCA_029058455.1 Paramuribaculum sp. | reverse complement strand
ATTCGTACGTACTGCTTTCGCTATAAAATAACTCATTTCTCGAGAATGAGTCCAAATCTTAAATGAAAGAGCCGTGGGGCGGGTGTGTGAGAGATTGGAGAAAATGTGTTAATTTTGCATTCGGTGGCATCTCCGGTGCCATGATTCCACAACCGGAAAACACTCATTTTTTATATGGCTAAGAAGATAGTTGAAACCCCGTTGATGAAGCAGTATTTCGAGATGAAACAGAAGCATCCCGACGCCGTGCTTCTGTTTAGAGTGGGTGATTTCTACGAAACATTCAGCGATGATGCCATCACCGCCTCTGAAATACTCGGCATTACCCTCACGCGGCGTGCCAACGGTAGCGCCCAGTCGGTCGAACTGGCGGGTTTTCCCCATCATGCTCTCGACACCTACCTGCCCCGTCTTGTGAGGGCCGGCAAGAGAGTGGCTATATGTGAGCAGCTTGAAGATCCGAAGCTCACCAAAAAGCTTGTGAAAAGGGGCATTACCGAACTTGTTACTCCCGGCGTGTCAATGGGCGACAATCTGCTTAATCACCGCGAGAACAACTTTCTCGGAGCGGTTTATTTCGGAGACCATAATATCGTGGGAGTGGCTTTTCTCGATATTTCTACCGGCGAATTTCTCACTGCCGAGGGTTCGCCCGATTATGTCGATAAGCTGATTACCAATTTCGGCCCCAAAGAGGTGGTTGTGGAACAGGGTCGTCGCAAACAGACTCTGGAGACATTTACATCAAAATTCCTCATTACCGAGATGGAGGACTGGGTGTTTAACTATCCCACTGCCATGACCCGTTTGCTCAAGCAGTTTGAAACCGGATCGCTCAAAGGCTTCGGTATCAACGGCCTCGAGAAAGGCATTGTGGCTGCCGGCGCGATTTTATATTATCTCGACCGCACACAGCATACCCAGACCCGTCATATCGCTTCGCTTTCGCGCATTGAGGAGGAGAGATATGTGAGACTCGACAACTTTACTGTGCGCAATCTCGAATTGCTCACCAGCATGGCAGATTCCGGTCGCTCTCTGCTCAATGTAATCGACCGCACACTCACCCCTATGGGTTCGCGTCTTTTGCGTCGCTGGATCATCTTCCCTATCAAGGATCCCGCGGCCATAAACCGTCGCCTTGATGTGGTGGAGCATTTTTTCCGTATGCCTGACTTGCATGAGGCGCTTTTGGCGCTCTTGGCTCAGGCGGGAGATATGGAGCGACTTGCCGGCAAGGTTGCCGTCGGGAGGGTCTCCCCCCGCGAGATGGGTCAGCTCTGCCGGTCGCTCGATGTGGTGGCTCCTATCAAGGAACTGTGTATGTCGGCAGGTCTCGAACCCCTCACCGCGATAGCGGGTCAGCTCAACGAACTTGCCGAGGTGAGAAGGCGCATATCGGATACGGTGGTCGAGGACGCCCCTATTGCTCTCAATCGCGGACAGGTGGTGAAAAGCAATGTCGATGCCGAGCTTGACGAACTGCGCGAGATAGCCTATTCGGGCAAGGATTATCTGGTGAGATTACAGGCGCGCGAGGCTGAGGCCACCGGTATTCCGAGCCTTAAGGTGGGATATAACAATGTGTTCGGCTACTATCTTGAAGTTACCAATACCCATCGTTCAAAGGTGCCCGACAGCTGGATAAGAAAGCAGACTCTTGTCAATGCCGAGCGTTATATCACTCAGGAGCTTAAGGAATATGAAACCAAGATTCTCAACGCTCAGGAGAGAATTGCCGAGATCGAGGCGCGTATCTATAATGAGCTCGTGGCCTTTGTTACCGACTATGTGGGTGTGATAAAACTCAATGCCTCGCTGATAGCGCGCCTTGATGTGCTGGCGGGATTTGCCGCCGTTAGCCGCGACAACCGTTACAACCGCCCGGTGGTTGACAATTCGCTCACTCTGAAGCTTACCGAGGCCCGCCATCCTGTCATAGAGCGTGAACTGCCTCCGGGCGAACCCTATATCACCAACAGCGTGGAGCTTGAAAACGACGGCAATCAGATATTGATGATTACCGGACCTAATATGTCGGGTAAATCGGCATTGCTGCGTCAAACGGCGCTCAACGTCGTCATGGCTCAGATAGGATGTTTCGTGGCGGCTGAAAGCGCGCATATCGGTGTGGTCGACAAGATTTTCACCCGTGTGGGCGCGAGCGACAACATAGCTCTCGGCGAGTCGACCTTCATGGTTGAGATGAATGAGGCGGCTTCGATTATGAACAATATGAGCCGCAGGTCGCTGATATTGTTCGACGAACTCGGTCGAGGCACATCGACCTACGACGGTATCTCGATAGCGTGGGCCATTGTGGAATATCTACATGAGCATGGCACCGAGCAGCCCAAAACGCTCTTCGCCACCCATTATCACGAGCTTAACGAGATGGAAAAGAGTTTTCCGAGGGTGGTTAACTATAATGTGTCGGTCAAGGAAATCGACGGCAAGGTGGTGTTTCTGCGCAAACTTGCCAAAGGGGGCAGCGAACATAGCTTCGGTATTCATGTGGCCAAACTTGCCGGTATGCCGAGGGTGATTGTCGACCGTGCCTCTCAGGTGCTCCGACAGCTTGAGGGTGAATCGTCGCGCGAGGTCACAGCGTCACGTAAAAAAGGCTCCGGCCTCAAGGCTCCCACTGAAACGCTGTCACAGAGCGGAGGGGGTGTGCAGATGTCATTCTTTCAGCTCGACGATCCGGTGCTGAGTCAGGTGAGAGATGAAATCATCAAGGCCGATATCAACAATCTTACCCCCGTTGAGGCGCTCAACAAGCTTAATGATATCAAGAAAATACTCACCGGCAAAGATTCCTGAACACTCTATGCAATCAGACGAAACCGGGCTTTCCGCGCAGCAGCAGCGCGATGACCGCCGCTTTATGGCAATGGCTCTTGACGAGGCCCGCAAGGCCGGAGAAATGGAAGAAGTGCCTATCGGAGCCGTGATAATAGGTCCGAAAGGCACTGTTATAGGGCGTGGCCACAATCTCACCGAAACACTCAATGATGTCACCGCTCATGCCGAGATTCAGGCTATTACTGCGGCGTGTGGCACTCTCGGCGGCAAATACCTGCCGGGTTGCACTCTTTATGTCACTGTGGAGCCCTGCCTCATGTGTGCCGGAGCTATCGCATGGGCACAGATAGGAAGGGTGGTTTATGGAGCTTCCGACTCCAAACGCGGTTTTTCTACATTCCACCCCATGCCGTTCCACCCCAAAGCCACCGTCACTTCGGGTGTGATGGCTCATGAGTGCGGCGCTTTGGTGACGGAGTTTTTCCGCCGTCGACGAAAATAATAGTCCGCTTTATTTGCCGATCATGTCGGGAGCGATCTCGTAGGCGGGTATGCCCACGAGCTTGATGTAGAATTTCAGAGCGGTATAGGGGGGAATTCGGGTTGTGCCTGCCGCTCCATAGCCCTGAGTGTAGGGTATCACCACTTCGGCTGAGTCGCCGACATGCATATCGTTGAGCGCTATCTGCCAGCCTTCAATGTTGAGATAGGGCTGGGTGCGGTAAATGCTGTCGCCATAGTCGGCGGTGTTGAGATAGGAGGAGTCAAAGGCCTGGTTGTTGTAGAGGCGGCCGAGATATTTCACATCAACGGTCGATGTCATGAGCGGCGAAAGATTGCCCGCGGTGAGCGATCGGTCGTTGAAATAATGTATCAGCACACCCGACGACTGGTTCCATGAGGGGGAAAGCTGTTTGAAATAGGGGTTTCCGTCAGCGTCGTGGAGGTTGACCATCGACTCATACCATTTGTTGTTTTCAATTCGCCAGGTCTCATATTTTTCCCAGTCTCCGTTGCCGAGGCAGCCCGACAGGCCGGAAAGCAGGATAAACGAGGCGATAATTGTGAGAATATGTTTCATGAGCGGAGAGGGGAGGTTTAAAATTCAACTTTGGGAGCCTGGCTTGCGCCTTCCTCGGCCTTGAACTGGGGCTTGGCGTCAAATCCAAACCATCCGGCATAGATCACCGTGGGAAATTTCTTGATGGCGCTGTTATAGGTCATAACGGCCTCGGTGTAGCGTGAACGGGCGGTAGCCACACGATTCTCGGTGCCTTCGAGCTGCACCTGAAGGTCCTTGAAATTTTCATTGGCCTTGAGGTCGGGATATGCTTCTGAAACGGCAAGGAGGCTTTTGAGTGCGGATGTCAGTTCGTTCTGAGCCTGCTGGAACTTGGCGAGAGTTTCCTCGTTGAGGTTGTCGGCGGTGATGTTGATCGAAGTTGCTTTGGCGCGGGCTTCGGTAACTTTCTCTAAAGTTTCGCTTTCGTGAGTGGCATAGCCCTTGACAGTGGCCACGAGGTTGGGAATCAGGTCGGCACGACGCTGATACTGATTCTCGACTTCGGCCCATGACTGCTCTACAGACTGCTGTTTGTCGACGAGCGAGTTGTAGTTACATGAACTTACCGACATGGCCAGAACGGCCAGCAGGGGAAGCAGAATAAGGTTTTTGATTGATTTCTTCATGTGTTGGAAATTGGGGAAAGAGATAATCAGCCGAGACGGCGCAGAAGCGAGGTGATCGACACGCTGTCGTGGATCAGAGCATGGAGGTCGGCGATATTTACACGCTGCTGCTCCATAGAGTCGCGGTGGCGCAGGGTCACGGTGTTGTCTTCAAGAGTCTGATGGTCGACGGTGATACAGAACGGGGTGCCGATAGCATCCTGACGGCGGTAGCGCTTGCCGATAGAGTCTTTCTCGTCATATCGGGTGGCGAAGTCAAACTTGAGATCGTTTACAATCTCGCGGGCCTTTTCGGGCAGACCGTCTTTTTTCACGAGGGGCATAACGGCACATTTCACGGGAGCGAGGGGAGCGGGGAGATGGAGCACCACGCGCTTGTCGCCGCCTTCGAGAGCCTGCTCCTCATAGCTTGAGCAGAGCACCGACAGGAACATGCGGTCAACGCCGATAGAGGTCTCGATAACATAAGGCACATAGCTTTCGTTGAGCTCGGGATCGAAGTACTTGATATTCTTGCCCGAATATTTCTCATGCTGCGAGAGGTCGAAATTGGTGCGTGAGTGGATACCCTCAACTTCCTTGAATCCGAAAGGCATCTCAAACTCGATGTCGGTGGCGGCGTTGGCATAGTGAGCCAGCTTGTCGTGGTCATGGTAGCGGTATTTGCTGTCGCCGAGACCGAGGGCCTTGTGCCATTTCAGGCGCCATTCTTTCCATGTGGCAAACCATTTGAGTTCCTCGCCGGGACGAACAAAGAATTGCATTTCCATCTGCTCGAACTCGCGCATACGGAATATAAACTGACGTGCCACGATCTCGTTGCGGAAGGCCTTGCCTATCTGGGCGATACCGAAGGGGAGACGCATGCGGCCTGTTTTCTGCACGTTGAGATAGTTAACGAAAATGCCCTGAGCGGTTTCGGGACGCAGATAAACTGTCATGGCGCCGTCGGCGGTAGAACCCATTTCGGTTTTAAACATGAGGTTAAACTGGCGCACCTCGGTCCAGTTTCTTGTGCCTGAGATGGGGCATACGATCTCGCGGTCGAGAATAATCTGACGCAGCTCTTCGAGGTTGTTGTCGTTCATTGCCTTGGCAAAACGGTCGTGGAGCTCGTTGCGGGTCTTGACAATTTCGGCCACGCGGGGATTTGTTTCGCGGAAAAGGGCTTCATCAAACGACTCGCCGAATCTCTTGCGTGCTTTGGCAACCTCTTTCTCGATTTTGTCGTCGAGCTTGGCAAGATCATCTTCTATAAGCACGGCGGCGCGATAGCGCTTCTTAGAGTCGCGGTTGGCGATCAGGGGATCAT
>JAIDXU010000142.1 GCA_029058455.1 Paramuribaculum sp. | reverse complement strand
GTGGGCGTTGAGGGATTCGAACCCCCGACCCTCTGCTTGTAAGGCAGATGCTCTGAACCAGCTGAGCTAAACGCCCTCTCTCTGCTAAAGCGTTGCAAAGTTAGGATGTTTTTTTGAATCCACCAAATTTTTTCGTGCTAAATTGAGCAATTTTTGATTTTATGTGCGTTTTATGGTGTTTGAGAGTATTTTTGAGGGTGTAGGGGGCTTTAGAAAGCGTAAATTGTATATCTTTGCAAATAAATATGCAATAAAAAGATATGAAGCGTTTTATAGTTGCTATATTGTTGCCGATAGTCGTTGCTGTCGTGAATGTGTCTGCTCAGACTAATCTTCTCAAGAAGGCGGAGCATATCATCGAGACAGCTATCGGTGAGTCGGCGGTTGATTCTGCTGCAATGGCTGCCGGCGACAGTCTGTATGGAGTGGAGCGCGTCAGGCGTGATTCGATACGTTTGGCTGAAATGGCTCTTCAGCTTCAGGAGATGAAGCTGAATGAGATTGTACTGCGTTCGAGACTCGAGGCGCTTGATGATGATTCTCTAAGGCTCGCAGAGCAGCGTGAGAGGATAGATTCGCTGAGAGGTTGCACTCCCGGCGCGCCTGTGGTGGTAGAGGGTGATACGTTGTTTACACTCTATGCCGAAAGCGAGGCGGGGTCGGCGTTTGACCGTGCCGACAGGGTTATCGCAAAGCTCGCCGAGATAGGGCGCGGCGAAGGGCTTGATCGCGATTCGGTGAGAACCACCGATTACGGTCGTCAGACAAATATCCACTATGGCAAGACGGTAATTCTTAGTGTTACCGAACAGGATGCTCTGTGGGAGGGCATGGAGCGTGATTCGCTCGCCCGTCATTATGCCATGATTCTGGATAATAAGATCAGGGATCTGAAGGATGATTATAATTTCTTCGGCATGGTAAAGAGGGTTGCTCTGTTTATATTCGTGCTCGTGGCGCAATATCTGTTGTTTAAGCTCACGAATTATCTGTTCCGCAAGCTTCGCCGGCGCATTATACGATTCAAGAGACAGCGCCTGCAGCCAATCATAATACGCGACTACGAGTTGCTCAACACGCGCCAGATAGGGCGAATACTGATATTTCTCGTCAATATATTGCGCTACCTCGTGCTGCTGACCCAGCTTACGTTCAGCGTGCCGGTATTGTTTGCGATTTTCCCGCAGACCGAGAAGCTTGCATTCACTATATTCCGCTATATTTTCGAGCCGGTCAAAATGGTGGCAACTTCGGTTGTGGACTATATTCCCAAGCTGTTTATAATTCTGGTGATATGGTATTGCATAAAGTATATCATCAAAGGAATAGAATATATAGCCAAGGAGATAGAAAACGAGAAGCTGAAAATATCAGGATTCTATCCCGACTGGGCCAAGCCTACGTTTAATATCATTCGCTTTCTGCTATACGCATTCATGATTGCGATGATCTATCCCTTCCTGCCGGGATCGGATTCGGGCGTGTTTCAGGGCATATCGGTTTTTGTGGGTCTGATTGTGTCGTTGGGTTCGAGCACGGTGATCGGCAACATAATCGCGGGCCTTGTGATAACCTATATGCGGCCGTTTAAGGTGGGTGACCGTATCAAGCTTGATGACACCACCGGCAATGTTATCGAGAAAACCCCGTTTGTGACCCGTCTGCGCACTCCAAAGAACGAAGTGGTTACAATCCCCAACTCATTCATCATGTCGTCGCACACGGTAAATTACAGCGCTTCCGCAAGGCAGTTCGGGCTGATAATCCACACTACCGTTACTATCGGCTATGACGCGCCGTGGCGCCAGGTTCACCAGCTGCTCATCAATGCCGCCCGCATGACCGACGGAGTGGTTGAACATCCCAAGCCTTTTGTGCTTGAAACCGAGCTCAACGATTATTATCCCTGTTATCAGATCAACGCCTATATCAAGGATGCCGACCGCCTGGGCGAAATAATGTCGGAGCTTCACCAGAATATTCAGGATGTGTTTAACGAGGCCGGAGTCGAGATTATGTCGCCTCACTATTATGCCGGTCGCGATGGAAGCGCCTCGACAATCCCCGCCGACTATCTCAACCGGGAGGAGTGACGAGTAGATATATTAAAAACGGGAGACAGCTACCGACGTAGGGTAATTGTCTCCCGTTTTAGTATAGGGATTGATTGAAAATCGGTCGCTCAGACGGTGAGAGCAATCTCGTTTTCGGCAGCTATGCGTCTGAGATTGATGAGAGCATAGCGCATACGACCGAGAGCGGTGTTGATGCTCACATTGGTGGCATCGGCGATTTCCTTAAATGACATGTCTTTGAAATATCTCATTCTGAGCACTTCCTGCTGATTTTCGGGAAGCTCGTCGATGAGACGGTGGAGGTCATCGTTGATCTGCTCATAAACGAGTGAATCTTCGATGTTGGTGTCGGCGAGGTCGCGGCGGTTGAGAATGTCGGATTCGCAGTCGTCAACCGAAACAAGACTTTCGCTTTTGTTCTGACGATAGTGGTCAATTATAAGATTATGAGCTATTCTTGAAATCCAGGCAAAGAATTTACCGGTTTCGGCATATTTGCCCTGACGAATAGTTGTGATAGCCTTTACGAAAGTTTCCTGAAAAATATCGTTGGCTATGTCGCGGTTTTTTACAATTGAATAGATGTATGAGAATACGCGATTGCGGTGACGGCGGAGCAGGATGTCGAATGCTTCGTTGTCGCCCTGAGCGTAGGCAGCCACCAGACGGTCGTCGGTAAGCTTGTTTTTGTTTTGCATTTCTGTGTCCTCTTGTTTATTTAGTTTGAGTAGAGGTAGGCTATAGGCAGAAAAATTTTAAAGGGTTATGAAATAAAATTGTGTGTTTCGCTTCAACAGTATTGAATATGAAAGATTCGCATGTTTTTTTGGTAATGCAAAGTTACAAATAAACTTTTGAATTTGCAAGAGACTATATATAGTATTAATATATTTTAGCGTTTGTCAACACAATATTTTATTTTTTTGACGTTATAGGGCGAAAAACAATCTTTTTGGGTGGGTTGATATAATAATAAAGGCGTGTGTCACGTTTAAAAAATGTCGGCTGCCGAGCGTGGCCGATGTCACTTGTTTAGTTTTAGTTTGTCAGTAATTGCCTATGCCCAATTCTACTCCCGATTTTCATCACGTCAGAATCCGCCGCCCTGTTCGCCGTGGCTCAATATCAGCCGATACGTCTACAGAAGAAATGTCTGTCGAGGGGCCGAGCGAGTCTACAATGATTTTTTTACGTCAGTTTGCACGTTGCTGCCATCCGGCAGGAAGTCTGGCCGGACCTTTCGGCACAATAGTAATTAACTGACCGGAGCGGGAAAATCAGCCGATAAAAAGAGTCATTCCACCGGTTTTAATCCGAGTGAGGCGCCTGTGACAATCATAAACTCATAGGCTGCGTCATGTTCGTTGGCTACTTTGCCTTCGAGAATGGCCTCTTTGATGGCGCTTTTGATCAATCCCACTTCTTTGCCTTGGGCAATGCCAAAAGCCTTCATGATTTCGATGCCGTAGACAGGGGGCTGAGAATTGCGAATATGGTCGCGCTCATCGAGCTCGACCATTTTTTGTTTCTCATGCTCGAAATTCTGAAGCAGACGTTTCACCTTGGCGGGATTCTTTGACG
>JAIDXU010000141.1 GCA_029058455.1 Paramuribaculum sp. | reverse complement strand
TGGCAACACTGCCGCAATCGATACAGTGACCGACAACAACGGTCTCAGAGCCATTCGTGTGACATTTGACGGCGGTATTCTCTTCCCCACCAACGGCACAGAGCTCAGCACAAGCGCCCGCAAGGATCTCACCAAATTTGCCGCTTCACTGCTTCAGAATCCTGATACCGATGTGAAGATCTATGGCTTTACCGACAATACCGGTTCGATGGCTGTCAATACCCGTGTAGCCAACGGTCGCGCTCAGGCTGTATACACCTATCTGCTTGACAGCGGTGTGCCTGCTAATCGTCTTTATGCCGAAGGTCGCCCCATGACCGACTATGTAGCTCCCAACACCACCCCCGAGGGTCGCGCTCAGAACCGTCGCGTGGAAATCTACATACTCGCCAATCAGGCTATGATCGACAAGGCCGAGGCCGGTACCCTCAAATAATTCGGTTGTTTTTTAACCTCATAACTCAAAAGCTGCGCTGTAATTCACTTACGGCGCAGTTTTTTTGTAAAATCAAACCGGTGGAATTATTCAGTATAAATATTTGTCACGATATTTTCAATTTTCCAAAACCGTCGACATGGGTTGATGGTTATTATGTTATAACATCATCCTCCTCACGTTTTCATCATTTACCTTTATTCACAGTTCATCACATGAAAAAATCACGCTTATCGGCCATATTGGCCGGCATGACAATAGCCGGAGCTTGCTCTTTCGGTGTCAATGCCCAATCAGACTTATCAATCGACCTCGTCGAAGCCCAAAGAGATTCCCTTATAAAAAGTCATCATATAATTGTGATACCGGGCAACGAACCTGCCGTAAGCATCGATTCGCTTGAAGCCAGAATCGGCAAATTCTATTATGACCAGTTCAGGTCGTTTCAGGATCCTGCCGCTCCCTATTTCATGTTCATGAGCCGCGACGGAAGCCTCGGAATGGGTATAGGCGGATGTGTTCGTATGAGAGGATGGTATGACTGGGGTGGAGCGATTCCTTCAAACGGTTTTGCACCCGCCATGATCCCTATGGATCCCTCCCCCACCGCCATGCGTCAGCTTGGCACCACTCCCGCAGGATCAAGCCTTTTCTTCAGAGTGTTGGGCCAGAATAAAAAGATAACCTATCAACTCTATATCGAAGCCAATTTCAACGGTTACAGCAGCCGTGATTTCCATCTTAAGAAAGCCTATGCCATTCTCAACGACTGGACAGTAGGTTATGCCAGCTCGACATTCTCCGACCCGGCAGCGACGGCTCCAACAGTTGATGCCCAGGGTCCCAACAACAAAATGTCGCTCACCGACGTGTTGGTAAGATGGATGAAAGACTACAAGAAATTTACAGTGGCAGCCTCGCTTGAAACGCCGGCCCAGCAGGTCGACGCTACCGACAAAAATGCTGAAAAATGCAACGAATGGATGCCTGACGCAGCTGCGTTTGTGCAGTATAGCTGGAAACAGGGTCAGCATATACGTCTTGCCGGCATAGTGCGCACCCTCTCCTATCGCAACATGGTTCAGGCTAAAAACCACAATGTTGCCGGAGGCGGTGTAATGCTCAGCGGAGTAGGCCGCCCCATCGGTCCGCTCACTGTCTACGGCACTTTCACAGCCGGCAAAGGCATCTCGTCGCTCGGTGGAGACCTGATGATAGGCAACTATGACCTCGTGCCCGATCCGAATAAACCCGGCACTCTATATGCTCCATGCTCGATTGGCTGGAACGCAGCTTTGCAGTGGAACTTCCGTCCCAACCTGTTTGTATCTGCCACCGTTGGAGAATCACGCTACCTGCCTGAATATACCGAAGCCGGCTCCAACTACAAGTATGGCATCTATTGCGCAGCCAATATATTCTGGAACCTCACACCGCGTATTCAGGTCGGTGCGGAGTTTAACTACGGACAGCGCCACAACTTCGACGGCGATTCTCGCCACGCCCAGAGAGTGGAAGCAATGTGCCAGTTCTCGTTCTGACCTTATCTCAACACCGGAAGAGCCTCATTTCTCAATCCGCGAAGATAATCTGAAGCCCGCATGGCCTTTTTGCCGGCGGGCTTCACCTGTAATATCTCGAGACGAGTATTTTCGCCACACTCCACAGGCCAGCCACCTTTTGAGGCACTCTCACCTTCGCCGAGCACTCTTGTCTCAAGAATCTTTATCTGCGCGTCATCATATTGAGGCATGGTGGTCCATGCGCAGGGATATGGAGCAAGTC
>JAIDXU010000140.1 GCA_029058455.1 Paramuribaculum sp. | reverse complement strand
TCTTACGACCATGACGCTGCAGACGAATATATCTTTCAATAAAAATGTTTTATCATAATAATTAAATTTGTATTGATATTGCTATTCTCGATAGCGGCTGCAAAGATAAGCTTTTTTTCTGATTCACGCAAAAATTTATCGGATTAATCGGGATTGACCGGGATTAATCGGGAGTGGATGTCAGAGTATCATTATAAACGACATGGTCACGCCATCGGGCCCGGCTGTCGGGAGAATCGACACGGCAGGGGAGGGTGAGCTGACGGGCGTATATCCGACCGACTGTTTGCGGCTGCGGCGGTCGAGGTGAAACCATCGGCGCTCGAGAGGCAAAAGCCATAGAGCCGCGCGGGCTGCGAGAATACCGGTACCGGCTCCGGCAGCTACGTCGGTGAGCCAGTGCCGTCGGTTTCTCACTCGCAGAAATCCGGTAAACGACGCCATGCAATAAGCTCCCGCGCCCCACCAGGGTCCATAGAACTGTCGCGTGAGTTCGGCTCCCGCAAAGGCTAAGGCGGTGTGACCTGATGGAAAGCTGTGATTGTCGCTCATGTCGGGCCGCTCCCTTTTCACCACTCTTTTCACCGGCTGGACAACCGCTTCAAGCAATATGGCCGAGGTGGCGGCACTCAGCGCTCTGTCGCTGAACGGGGCATCGCATTCAGCTCCCAGCGGCTCAAGGAAGAGCTCGGCGGCGTAGGGCACGAACTGGGTCACTTCATCGATTCTCCAGCGGTGACGAGCCCCTACGGCGCGGGTTATCTTAGGATCGACATGCTTACCCCAACCTGTAAACGCACCCGCAGTTCCGGCCACCATCAGCGTAAGCGGCACAATAAGCTGACCGGCCTCCGGGCGGTAGGCCGCCCGATCGCGATAGGTGTGGGTAAGAGGAATGGAGTCGTTGCTACCGGCTAATGACGCGGCAGAAGCTGCGGGCGCGAAAACCGTGCCGGCAACTCCTGCCGTGAGCATTATCAGGGCAACAACATGTTTCAGCCGATTGAAACTCATGGTTGTTGCTCTCTAATCGGAGGGTGATTTACTTTGTAAGCGAAGCGATAACTTCTTTGATTCTATCGGCCAGAGCCTCGGCCTCTTCCATAGTTGAGGCTTCGGAATAGATACGGATGATAGGCTCGGTGTTGCTCTTGCGGAGGTGAACCCACGAATCCTTGAAGTCGATTTTCACACCGTCGATATCGGTGATCTTCTCGCCGGCGAATTTGTCTTTAACAGCCACGAGAATGGCGTCGACGTCAATGTCGGGAGTAAGTTCGATCTTGTTTTTGGCGATGCTATAGGCGGGATAGGTTTTCTTGAGCTCGCTCACTTTCTTGCCGCTCTTGGCAAGGAGGGTGAGGAAGAGAGCCACGCCTACGAGAGCGTCGCGGCCATAGTGGGCTTCGGGATAGATCACACCGCCATTGCCTTCGCCGCCGATCACTGCACCGGTCTTTTTCATGAGGGTGGTTACATTAACCTCGCCGACGGCAGAAGCGCTGTAGCTGCAGCCGTGACGCTCGGTCACGTCGCGGAGTGCGCGTGATGAGCTGAGGTTGCTCACTGTCGAGCCGGGAGTGTTGGCCAACACATAGTCGGCGATAGAAACGAGGGTGTATTCCTCTACAAACATCTCTCCGTTTTCCATCACGATGGCGAGACGGTCAACGTCGGGGTCAACCACAAAGCCTACATCGGCAACGCCTTTGGCCATGAGGTCTGAAATCTGGGTGAGGTTCTGGGGTATAGGCTCGGGAGTGTGAGCGAATTTGCCGGTTGCCTCACAGTTGAGTTCGATAACGTTTTTCACGCCGAGAGCGCGGAGCAGACGGGGAATAACCACGCCGCCGACCGAGTTGACGGCATCGACAGCCACGGTAAAGTTGGCTTTGGCGATAGCCTCGCGATCAACAAGCTTGAGAGCGAGCACCTGATCGATGTGGCGGCGGTCGTAGGTGGTATTGATATATTCATGTCCGAGATTGTCGACCTCGGCAAAGCTATAGCTTTCGTCAGCGGCTATGCGGAGCACCTCTTTGCCCTGGGCGTCGTTGAGAAACTCACCGTCCTGATTGAGGAGCTTGAGGGCGTTCCACTGCTTGGGGTTGTGGCTGGCGGTGATGATAATACCGCCGCAGGCACCTTCGCCGGTTACGGCTATCTCGGTGGTGGGAGTTGAGGCGAGGCCGATGTTGACAACGTCAAAACCCATGCCGCAGAGAGTTGAGACAACAATGCCGCTCACCATTTCACCGCTGAGACGGGCATCACGACCTACCACGATTACGTTAGAGGTGCGGGTGGTGTTTTTGCGGATGAATGTGGCATAGGCTGCTGTGAATTTCACAATGTCGAGAGGTGAGAGACCGTCGCCGGGAACACCGCCGATTGTACCTCTTATACCTGAGATTGACTTGATAAGTGACATGATGGTAGATTATTTATAGATTGTTGAATTTCAGTTGATATGAGGTTAGATCTTTCCGGGGAAATAGCGCACTGAGTAGAGGTAGGGCTGCACATAGCTCTGCTCGTCAACCATGCCGTATTCGGCTTTTATAACGATATTGACCACGCTGTTGAGGGGCAGGTAGCGCAGAGGCATCTGTATTCCGTAGCCCCATGAGCTTGAGCTGGGGAGGGTGAAGTTGTTATATCTTAAGCTTACGGTCGAGTAGCCTGCGTTGTCGTTGCCGGCATCAGGCTCCATTTCCTCGCCGCTCACATAGCCCGAAAGGTTATAGCGCATATAGCGGAAGTAGACAATCTGATTGTCAACCACCTTGGGGCCGTAGCCGGGGTCAATTACCTGCATAAACACGTTGCCTTCGTCGTCGAGCATGTAGTAGGGCGCGTCTTCGCCACATTCAAACACCGTGTCGGCCGGAATCTCGGCTATAACGCGGTGGTCGCTGAGAAAGGTGTTGACATTCTTGCTCTCTTTGTTGAGCAGATCTGTATAGCTGGTGTCGTCACTGCAGCCGGTAACAGCGGCGCCGAGACATATCATCATTAAGGTTGTGATTACACCGCAGAGGTGTGGCAGGTGGGTTTTGATGTTCATTTCTGGATTTTATTGTCGATTACCCTCGGTAAATCCGGGGGGAGAAGATGACGGTGATCGTTCATCACCTCTTTTATTTTATCAATAGCTTCGGCAAGGGAAGAATCGCGCAACTCTCCGCCGGCGGCGTTGACATGACCGCCACCTCCGAAACATGTGTGGCAGATTTCGTTTACGGCAAAGTCGCCTTGTGAGCGCATCGACACCTTGATATATCCCGGCTCATCCTCGCGCAGAAACACGCTCCATACTATGCCGGGTATGGCAAGCGGTTGGTTTACAAGTCCCTCGGTGTCGCCTCTCACATAGCCGTGGGTTGTGAGATCGTCACAGCTGAGTGAAAGTATGGCTCCGTGAAGCTCAGGCAGCAGCTCCATTTTCGAACTGAGAGCATGACCGCACAGCCTCAGACGTGAGGCCGAACTGACATTCCACACCTTTTTATATATATCATCTTTGTCTATGCCGCGCTCAATGAGTGAGGCGATGATGTGATATAACCTGGGATTGTTGGAATTATACGAGAAGTTGCCGGTGTCGGTCATCATGCCGCAATATATGTCGGTAGCGCCCTCGCTGTCAAGATGTTCCAGCCACTCGGCAGATTCGAGAAGCTCATAGAGCAACTCACATGTGCTTGAACTTGACGGCGAGCTGAATATAAGGTCGGCCTTGATGTCGGGACCCTCATGGTGGTCTATCACTATGCGGGGAGCTTTGGAGGCTTCGACAAGGGGACCCACACGGTCAATGCGTTTCAGGTCGTTGAGGTCGAGCAACACTATCAGATCGGCCGCCGAGATGAAATATTGGGCGGCTTCGGTCTTGTGGCTCGCCACGAGAATCTCGCGGGCGTGGGGCAGCTTCATGAGCGACTTCTGAGGCGCGTCGGGAGTGATGACACACACATGTTTCTGCATGTTTTTCATCACGTTGGCAAGCGCGAGGCTCGAGCCTACCGCATCTCCGTCAGGCGCCTGATGACACAACACCACTATCCGGTTGCTGCCCTCTATGAGAGATTTCAGCATACGGATGTCGGCGGGGGCGACGTTCTGACTTGTAATGCGATTCATAGGTTGGATATTTCCGACTGTTATATTTTGCAA
>JAIDXU010000014.1 GCA_029058455.1 Paramuribaculum sp. | reverse complement strand
ACCAGCATTACCATTATCGGCATTACCAGAATTATTTTTGGAATAAGAGGATTACGCCTCATCAGCAACAGCTCCTTTTTGAGAAGCGCCTTCAGGATTCGTAACTGCATTATTTCTCAGATTTAAATTTCTTAATAGAGAGGAGTAGAATTACGACGGTCATAGTCGTGAGAATTATTATATCTTTGGCTATGTAACTAAGCCCAAGCTGCTGAATCATTAGTTTGCGCATGGCGTCGATATACCATCTTGCGGGAATTACAGCCGATAACCATTGAAGCACGACAGGCATATTATCGATCGGGAAAATCATGCCTGACAGCATTATGACCGGTAGCATGAGCACCACGGCTGAGGCTATTAATGCCGTTAGCTGGGAGTCGGCTATTGTTGAAACAAACAATCCGAAAGAGAGAGATAAAATAATGTAGAGTAGAGATATGATGATCACGTTTATCAGGCTTACAGATAATGGTAGTTCCAATACCGTGTAAGATATGAGAAGCATGATAGTCAAAATAATGCATGAGAGTAGAAAATAGGGCACGAGTTTGCCGAGAATTATTGTCACCGGTTTTACAGGTGAGACAAGCAGCAACGACATTGTGCCGTTTTCTTTTTCGCGCACTATCGATACCGAAGTCATGATTGCGCATATTAGAATGAAAATCATGCCCATAATGCCGGGCACGAAGTTATAGGCGCTCTTCATCTGAGGATTATATAATGTTCGTGTTATCATCATGTTATTGGCAGAATTACCTGATATCACGCCCTGTATGTATCCTGTAAGAGTTTGTGCAAGCGTGGTGTTGGAGGCGTCGGCAATAATCTGTGTCTTTAGGGTGCCGTTGTCTGACCGCAATATAATTGCAGCATCGGTTTTTCCGGCTCTGAGCAGATTTTCAATTTCATTCTCCGATGTGAGACCCTGAAAGTTGAAATAGCTGTTTACGCCAAGCTGTTCCAGAAGTTCGCGGGTCTGATCGGTGTGACGGTCAACTACGGCCACCACTCTCACATCGTTGACTTCGGTAGAGATAGCAAAACCAAACAGAAGCAGCAAAACAAGCGGCATTAATAAGGTTATCACCATAGTGCGCTTGTCGCGGATAATATGAATAGCCTCTTTTTTAACAAGTGATTGAAAAATAGCCATAATATAGTCGGATTAATCACCACGGCGGGCATCTTTGGCAACGATACGGAACACTTCATCCATAGTCCCGACATGATATTTCTCTTTGAGGGCGGCGGGGGAGTCGAGAGCTTCGATTCGACCGTCAACCATGATTGACAATCGGTTGCAATACTCAGCCTCATCAAGATAATGGGTAGTGACAAATATGGTCATGCCTTCGGATGAGGCTTCATAGATAAGTTCCCAAAATCTGCGGCGTGTAACAGGGTCTACGCCGCCGGTGGGCTCGTCGAGAAAAACTACGTCGGGTCGGTGGAGGGTGGCGGTAGCAAAGGCGAGTTTCTGTTTCCACCCCACAGGTATATCCTTGACAAGAGTGTTTTGCATGTCTGTCATCTCAAGATCTGTGTAGAGTTGTTGCGACACCCTGTTGATTTCAGCATCGGTAAGACCGTAGATAGTAGCAAACAGACGCAGGTTTTCGGATACTGAGAGAGATTCATAGAGCGAGAATTTCTGACTCATATACCCAATGCGTCTTTTGATCTGCTCTGATTGGGTGATGATGTCGCAGCCGGCCACATATCCCTGACCGGAGGTAGGAAAGCTAAGTCCGCAGAGCATTCTCATGGCTGTGGTCTTACCGGCACCGTTGGCTCCGAGAAAACCGAATATCTCACCTTTGGCCACATTGAAACTTATGTGGTCGACAGCTGTGAAATTGCCGAATTTCTTTGTCAGTTCTTTGACTGAAATTGCATAGTCATGGCTGTTCATTGCGGGTTAGTTTTATGAATAGGTCTTCTATATTTCCTTTGGCAGGATAGATTCTCACATCGGTTATTCCCTCCGAAGTGAGTTGAGCGGTAGCTTGGGCGGGATTGAAGTCGGAGCGTGCTACAACGTGAAGGGTTGCACCGAATGTATAGCAGTCAATAACCTGAGGTAGTTTGCGCAATGCAACCAGCAGCCGGAACATATCGGGCGCCACGGCATTATAGAGATTCTCTCCTATCCCTGCCACAAGGTTGGCCGGAGTGTCGATAGTGAGTATGCGGCCCTTGTTGATCATCGCTATACGTTGGCAACGATCGGCTTCATCCATATAGGAGGTGGAGACGAGAATGGAGATTCCCTTTTGGCGCAACATTGCGAGAACATCCCAAAATTCGCTGCGTGACACTGCGTCAACGCCGGTTGTGGGTTCGTCGAGCAGAAGCACCCGAGGTCGGTGGATCAGTGCACAGCTTAGGGCAAGCTTCTGTTTCATGCCTCCTGATAGCGCTCCTGCCTTTCGATGAGGGAAACGCTCCAGTTGCCCGAAAAACGGAGCTATGAGATCGAAGTTATCTTTGACCGAGACCCCGAAAAGAGAGGCGAAGAAGTTGAGATTTTCAGACACGGTGAGATCCTGATAGAGCGAGAACTTCTCAGGCATATAGCCTATTTCAGTGCGAATTGCCTTATAGTCGGTCACGGTATCATGTCCGCATACTTTTGCGCTGCCTGTTTCGGGAATGGAAAGCGTGGCCAAAATTTTGTAGAGTGAACTTTTGCCAGATCCGTCGGGGCCTATAAGACCGAACAGCTCACCCTGTTCCACGTCGAAGCTTACCTTGTCGAGTGCGACAAGATTGCCATATCGTTTGCTTACATTCTCTATCCTGATTGCAGAATTCATAATTTCACTTCACCATATTGACCAAGCTTAAGGCGCCCGTCATTTTTTACGGCAATTTTCACCGCATAAACGAGATTTGCGCGAGTGTCATTGGTTTGAATCGATTTGGGTGTGAACTCGCTTTCCTGTGCTATCCATGTTATCACGCCGGGATAATCATATTGCTCGTCACCGCCGAAATCAGCTGTTACGGTGACTTGTTGACCTATGCTGAGGTCGGCAAGCTGTGAAACAGTGAAATAGGCACGCAGATAAATATTATTGAGGTCGGCGAGTTTACAGAGCGGTCGGCCGGGGGTGGTAAATTCGCCCGGTTCGGCATATTTTTCAAGCACTGTGGCTGTGATAGGAGTGCGCACTATACTTCTGGCTATCTGTTGTTCAACCTGCTCGGCCTGATATTGAATAGCTAAGGCATTGTCAGTTATGGAGCTGCGGTTTTTACTGAGCGTAGAGAGCAGAGCGGTCAGCTGACCTTCAAGTGTGGTGAGCATAGCCCGCGAATCATCATACTGCTTTTGTGTAGCTGCACCATCGGCAAGCAGCCGGCTCACGCGGTCACATTCATGTTTCTGGTACTCGATCTGCGATCGGAGCGCTGTAGCTTGGGCTGCAATATCAGGCGAAACGCTTTCGGCTGATTGGCGTTGGCTTTCAAGCTGACGGGCCTGAAGAGTCAGCAGAGTGGTGTCGACTGTCGCTATTACTTCGCCGGCAGTTACGCTGTCACCCTCCGAAATTCCTATCGAAAGTATCTTGCCCGATGTCTCGGCCGAGATGGTTATGGTAGTGGCTTCAAAAATGCCTGTGGCGTCATAATCGGGAGCACCGGAACATGCGGTGAGCAGTATTGCTGCGATAGCGGGATATAGATATGGTTTCATTGATTCAAGGTATATTTAAGTTTGTAGATTTCCTGAAGAAGCTGTATTTTATGATAGGTTGAAGTGAGTTGAGCAAGGTTTTCATCTGAAATTTTGGTCAGTAAAGCTGTCGCATCGATAATGCCGTTTTCGAGTTGGGATTCGGCGGCGCGGCGCACATTGGCACGGAGAGCGATAATGCGTTCATCATCTTTAATCACCTTGCGCAATCCTTCGATAGCCTCGGTCTGAGATGCAGTCAGAAGATTGGAATTGAACATAAACAGCTCGCGGTCGGAAGCTATATTGGCGGCGTTGAGCCGTGTTTTGATCGATGAGTTTTTTCGGGTATAAAATGAATCGATGTTCCATGATACTTTCACTCCGGCAAGAAGGTTGAAGGAAAGATCGCGGTTAATCATGCTTTGGAAGTAGTCAATGCCGGGATAACCGTAATAGGCCTGGGCGAAAAATCCTATTTTGGGCAAGAGAGTGGTATTGGTCAGTCGGTCGGAAGCTTCGTTGGCTGCCAACTGCAGGTTGAATAACCTCAGTTCCGGTCGGTCTGATCGGTTGGTAAGTGGCATTTCATCTTCTTCGGGCCATATAAGTTTGATTGATTCCGGCTTTTCTCCGATATAGAGAGCAAGAACCTCTTTATATCCTTTTACGGCGCTTTGAGCCTGAATGATATGCTGGTCTACGGTAAGCAACTGTGCTTCCACCATGTCAAGGTCGCTCTGCATTGCCGTTCCGTTGGATAACATTGATCTGAGTCGATCAACATTGCTTTGGAGCAGTGTGCGTGTTATTTCATTCTGTGCAATCTGTTCGTCACAAAGTAATATGGCAAAAAACAGATTTTCTACACGTTCTCTGACTGCATACATCTCGACTTCAAGCGAGGCACGTTTTAGATCTTTTTGTGTGCGGATAATATCGCGTCGGGCTTTCGATGCCCCACCGTCATATATCATCTGTGAGACATCCACACCGAATTTGTATTGCAGTTTTCCGAGACCTCTCATTTCCTGACCCATTTGATCTAATGCCGATTTCAGGGCAGATGGAAACGATGGCACAACGTTCTGAACAGTGGCCTGTGTGTAGGCGCTTATGCGTGGGAGCCATGACCGATTGATGTCTGACAGGTCTATTCGGGCGGTAGCCTCGTTAAGATTAAATTTCTTTATCAGCGGATAGTTGGCTTCGGCTTGAGTTACGCAATCCTCTTGTGTGAGGTGGGCGTTGAGGTTCCCGAGTGACAGGAGAAATAAGGCCAAAATGATAATCAGCGGCTTCATGATTATAAAGATGTCAGGGTTTGAGTTTTCGCAT
>JAIDXU010000139.1 GCA_029058455.1 Paramuribaculum sp. | reverse complement strand
TTTTGATGTCGATGTTTCCGATTGGAATGATGACATAGTTGAGACCGACCTGCCTATTACAACCAACCCGAACAAATAATCACTAAAAATTTCAAATAATTCTCTAATATTTATAATAACTAAATCTTATCATTATGGCAAAACGCTTATTTCTACTCGCAGCCGGTGCCATCGCACTCACTGCTTGCACATCTGAAGAAGTGATTGATGATGCAGCCGCTTCGCGCAATGTCATCAAGTTTGAGAACGCTGTCGACAAGCTCTCACGTGCCTCAGACCTTAACAACGGCACACTGGGAAAATTCAATGTTTACGGCTTCTACACAATGCCCGACAACCCCAATCACGCAAACGAGGTATTCAACAATGAAGCTGTGACAAAAGTCGGAGGTCAATGGACATATGGCAACACACGCTATTGGGTGCCCAATGCAACCTACTACTTCTATGCTTACAGCTGCGGTAGCGTTTCGGAACTCAACTCGGCCTACGGCAAATTCTCTTTGGATACGTCAAACGACGCTAATGATGGCGAAGGTCTGCCTGCTAACGAACGCACACTTGAGATCGACAATTATCTCAGTGACTACACTCATCAGCACGACCTTGTTTTTGCCTCCAACACTGTTAAAGCCGAGACAGCGACAAACTCACCCGTGAGCTTCCAGTTCAAGCACATTCTTTCGAAGCTTCAGGCAAAATTCACCAGCAAATTCCCCAAAGAATATACAGTCGTGATCTCGAATGTATCTGTGGGCAATATCCGCAACATAGGTGACTATGACTTTTCCATTAACAATTCCAACAATGGATGGAAAAATCAAGACCGCAACATCGCCGGAGATCCATATGTTTATCTTCTGAACACTAAAGGTGAAGGCTTAGCCGAAGGAGAGCCTAAAGACACAGAATTAGAAGTTAAGAACGAAATTGTAACGGTAAATGACACAGAAGTTCAGGCATATGCCGCTTCCAATACCGCTTACGTTATTCCTTACAAATATGAATATGATGATGTCTACATCACCTTTGATGTAAAAGTAATGTATGGAAAAGACCAGGTTTATCCCCTCACAACCCTCACCACAACTACTTTTGCTCCCGAATGGAACGAGGGTTTTGCTTACCTCTACAACATAGCTATCGGTCCTGAGGATCTTCAGCTGAAGAAAATCTCATTTACTGTTAGTGAAATCGGCGAATGGGGTAAAGGTGGTTCAGAAGATCTTAACATCAACAACAACTAATTTCCATCTATCCTAAACGCACTATAAGCTGCGTCGCTCCTTTGGGGGCGGCGCAGTTTTTTGATTATGCAACCATCTCCTATATATAAAGGAGGCAAAACACCCGATATGCAAAACGTTTGTGGAAAATTTTGCTATTAGGCATAATTTCACTACCTTTGCAACACATTTCGTCACCCGGCAAAGGGATGGCGGAAGGAGGGCCTGACTGACACCCTCCATTGTTTTTTATTTTAAATTCTAAGGGGTCTCGCCCATTCTCCCGGGCTGAGATTCTTTACTTTTTTACTCTCACTAAACTAAAACAGTTAACTACTACCATGGCTATAACCTACATGACCAAAGAGGGTTACCAGCGCAAGATGGAAGAAATAGCCTATCTTGAGTCGGTGAAACGCCCCGAAATCTCACGCGCTATCGCCGAGGCACGCGATAAAGGCGACCTCTCCGAAAACTCAGAGTATGACGCCGCAAAAGAAGCCCAGGGGCTCCTCGAGATGAAAATTGCCCAGCTCAAGGATCTCGTGGCCAACTGCCGTATTCTCGACGAATCAAACCTCAACACCGAGGAAGTGCAGATACTCAACCGCGTAACCATCCGCAACACCTCAAACGGCGCTACTATGGACTATACCATCGTGGCCGATTCAGAAGCCAATCTCAAAGAAAAGAAAATCGGCTCGTCTACCCCCATTGCCAAAGGTCTGCTCGGCCATAAGAAAGGTGATATCGTCGACATCAACGTGCCCGCCGGAAAGATGACCTTCGAGATCGTAGATATAACATTCTGATAACCGTTTCTCATCATGGCTTCGATATTCTCACGCATCATAGCGGGCGAAATTCCCTGCTATAAGATTGCCGAAGACGATAACAACTTCGCCTTCATGGATATTAACCCGGTGGCTCCCGGCCATGTGCTGTGTGTGCCCAAAAAGGAGGTCAGCTACATCTTCGACCTCGAGCCCGAGGATTATGAGTCGCTTCAGATGTTTGCCCGCAAGGTGGCCCGCGGCCTCGGCAAAGCTGTGCCCTGCACAAAGGTTGGTGTGGCCGTGATAGGCCTCGAAGTGCCTCATGCACATATCCACCTCATTCCCATTTCAAAAGAGGGCGACATGAATTTCGCCCACAAGCTCACCCTGCCCGAAGAGGAGATGAAAACCCTCTGCGAAGCTATCTCAAAGGCTGTGGCCGAGGTGAAAGACTGATTTTTCACAATACCTCAAAACCTCTATCATGGAAAACTTCACCTATTGCACCCCCACCAAATATGTGTTCGGGCGTGACGCCGAGCTACAGGCCGGAACCGAAGCCCGCAAAAGCCTCATGACCAAGGTGCTGATCACCTACGGTCACGGATCGGTAGTGCGCTCAGGTCTGCTCGACAGAGTAAAGAAATCGCTTTCAGACGCCGGGGTGGAATATATCGAGCTGGGCGGAATCGACCCCAACCCCACCGACCCCAAGGTGAGAGAAGGCATCGAGTTGTGCCGCAACAACAATGTAGACGGCCTTGTGGCCGTGGGTGGCGGCTCGGTGATCGACACAGCCAAGGCTATCGCCGCCGGAGTGCCCTATCCCGGTGATTTCTGGGACTTCTGGGCCGGCAAAGCGATAGTAGAGACTGCTCTCCCCGTAGGTGTGGTGCTCACTATCCCCGCCGCCGGAAGCGAAGGCTCGGGCAACTCGGTCATCACCCTTCTCGACGGTATGCACAAAATCTCGCTGCGCACCGAAAAGGCTCTCCGCCCCGTGTGGTCGCTGATGAATCCCGAACTGACATTCACCCTCCCCCCCTATCAGACAGCGTCGGGCATCGCCGACATGATGGCTCACATTTTTGAACGCTATTTCACCAATACTCCCGCCGTTGAGATCACCGACCGTGTGGCCGAAGGAGTGCTGAAAGCTATCATCGAAGAGGCTCCCAAAGTGATGGAACGCCCCGACGATTATGATGCTCGAGCCAACATAATGTGGGCCGGCACTTTGGCCCATAACGGCATTTGCGGCACAGGCCGCAAGGAGGACTGGGTGTCTCACTTCATGGAGCATGAGGTTTCGGCCGTTTATGGTGTGACCCACGGCGCAGGCCTCGCTGTTATACTCCCCGCATGGATGACATTCATGGCCAACCACCACCCCGAAAAGGTGGCTCAGTTCGGCCGTCGCGTAATGGGAGTGATGAGTCATGACGATGCTACCGCCGCGATGGAAGCTGTGATGAGCCTCAAGGCATTTTTCGGCTCTTTGGGTCTCCCCGTCACCTTTGCCGGTCTCGGTATCGACAAGCCCGACATCGACCTGCTTGTGAAGAAACTTCATGAAAACAAGGGCAACATAATCGGCGGCTACTATCAGCTCGGCCCGGAGCAGACCAAAGAAATCTATCAGCTGGCTCTCTGACCCAATTTGAAATATAGCCCTATGGCCCGCGAGATAACAGTGACCCGCTACCGTTCAGGCGAGGAAGTTGAGCTGTGGAACAGCTTTGCCTCATCGGCCCGACAGAGCTGCTTTCTGTTTCAGCGCGGCTATATGGACTATCATGCCGACCGTTTCGAGGATTTTTCGCTCATAGCCCGCAATGCCGACGGCAAGCCGGTGGCCATGCTGCCGGCCTGCATAAAGGGCGACACCCTTTTCTCACACAGCGGCCTCACCTTTGGCGGCTGGCTCACCCCTCAGCGTCATTTCGAACTTATCGACATGATGGAGGTGTTTCAGGCCGCCGGCAATTTTCTGCGTGCCAAGGGTATAGAAACCCTTGTCTACAAACCCGCACCCTACATCTATCACAGCTGCCCGGCCGACGACGACCTCTACGCCCTGTGGCGCCACGGAGCGACTATGACGGCGTGTCAGGCCTCGACAGCCTATCGCATAGAGCAACCCCGGTTGCTCAACATGTCTACCCGCCAGAACATACGCCGCGCCGCAGCTATGGGAGTGACCATAGCCGAAAGTCACGACTATGCCGCGTTCTGGGATATGCTCACCGAAGTGCTCGACCTGCGCCACGGCGTAGCCCCCGTTCACAGCCTTGAGGAGATGCAACTGCTCGTGTCACGGTTTCCCGACCGGATACGTCTCCTAACCGCCTCGCTCAATGGCGAAATGATGGCCGGCACGGTGGTGTATATCAACCCCGGAGTGGTTCACACCCAATATATGGCCACCACCGCCGAGGCTCGCAGGCTCAAACTGCTCCCCCTGCTGGTCGACTCCATTCCCTCGCTTCTCGGCATAGAGAGCGGATGGGTTGATTTCGGTTCGTCGTGTGAGGAGGGAGGAAAGATTCTCAACACCGGTCTCGATGCCCTCAAAGAGGGTCTCGGCGGCCGTCCCGTCATCTATCCGACTTATACCCTGAATTTGAAGTAAATTATATTATTGACAAAAGAGGGTGTGTTTGAACACACCCTCTTTTGTCAATTTACTATTGAATTGCTTGCAGAGTCGGACACGTATGAATTACAAGATGGTCTCCATTACTGTTTTCATAGGCTTGAACCCCATTGCCTCATAAAACTTATGAGCACTCGGATTGCAGCTCCACACATTGAGAGTCAAGTTATAGAAACCATTGTCGGCTGCATATTTCTTTACATACTCAAACAGCTGCTGCCCGACATGCTTGCCTCGCTGATTTTCATCGATACAAAGGTCGTCGATATAGAGCGTCTTTATAGGTTGCAGATTGGCATAGTGTGAGTGGTCTTCGACAATACAGAAACAGTATCCTGTGAGGATATCATCTTCATTAAGCGCCACAAATACAGGAGTCTCGGGATTGTTGAGTATTACCTTCAGGCCCTCTTCATCATACTTTGTCAGTCCTTTGATAAAAATATCAGGCCTTCCCTCGGCATGAATGTCATTCACTTGCCTCAGCAGTTTCATGATTCCATTTACATCTTTATTTTCAGCACTTCTTATATTCATATTAATCAGATATAGAATGATTGAAATAGAATGGTCTGCCTTGAGTGTGTATCGAAAATCTTTTTATAGGAACAGCGCGCGACATCTGATTTGCAACATAGTAGCCATAAGTGTCGTATATTACAGACATGGCATGTTATGTTCTTGGAAATATCATTTTGACACACATTCATTGCTTTTATTGTCGCGGGAACTTATTTTATCAGGATCTTGCCGGCGTGGCTGCCACGGCGCTCTATGTAGAGTCCGGGGAGAAGTGTTGACTTGTCGCTGCCCACTCTCACACCCTGAAGATTGAAATATTCCGGCTGCTGAGTTTCGTCGCTTTCCACAACGGTCACACCGCTGTTCTGACCGCCCGGTTTCTGATAGGCTCTAACCCAGTCGACACAGGTCACGTAGGTGTGGTTGACATCGGGGTTGGCAGCCCATGCTCCGTTACCTACCGACTGGTTGAGAATGATATAGAAAGGATAGTCGTAAACCCAGTTACTGCCGGTGAGACGGTTTTGGGTGTTGTTGGCCTCAAAATAAGGCACACCGTCGATTTCCCACACAATCTTGCCTTCGCTCCACTCTATGCCATAAACATGATAGTCACCTATCGAAACAGTCTTTGTTCCGCCCACACTGCCTCCTTTGCTGTTAAAAGGACCATGAATGGTGCCGTAAGCAGTCTGCTGATTGTTGATCGATTCGAAAATATCTATTTCGCCGCAGTCGGGCCATGAGCCTCTGGCGTTGTTGGGCATCATCCAGAATGCGGGGAAAGAGCCGGTGTGACCCTCCACCATCATGCGGGCCTCGATACGGCCATAGGTGAGATAAAATTTATTCTGCGAGCAAATCGCGCCTGAAACCATCTCGCCGGGATCGGTGGTGGTGACATTGTCGTTGGGCATGCATTTCAGCACCAGATTTCCGTCTCTTATCTCAGCGAGTTCGGGGCGCGAGGAAACAAATCTGTTCCATGCCGAGCTGCGGCGCGCGGGCACACTCCAGCTTGTCTTATCGGGAGCGGAGCCGTCGGGCTGATTGAATTCGTCATGCCACACAAGTTTATAACCCGCATCAGCATAGGGATTATATTGACC
>JAIDXU010000138.1 GCA_029058455.1 Paramuribaculum sp. | reverse complement strand
TAACCTTCAAGGGGCGCAACGTTCACCTCGGCTATGCAAAGCACAAGATGGTCAATTCCATCCGCATTGCCAACCAGTTTATCATCATGCTGCCGAGATGGGAAACTCCCGAACATACCGAAGGCTATGAGGGATTCTATCATCTCACCTCGATCGAAGGCACAGTTGAGTCGACAACTCTCACCTATATTATACGCGACCACGACCGCGACCGCTTCGAGCGCCGCAAAAAAGAGCTTGAACACCTCGCCCGCAAGACCAACCATGAATATCCCGACGTGTGCAGCCTCGAGATCCGCGACCAATACTATAACATGCGCGAGAAAATCGAGCCTGTGATGTATGTGGTTGAAATCGCCGAAGAAGCCATGCGCCGCGCCGACATCACACCCCGCGTTGTTCCTATCAGAGGCGGCACCGATGGTGCGCAGCTCTCATTCAAGGGTCTGCCCTGCCCCAACATCTTTGCAGGAGGTCTCAACTTCCACGGCCGCTATGAGTTTGTGCCCATCCCCTCCATGCAGAAAGCCTCCGACGTGATTGTGGAAATCGCCCGCCTCGTGGGTGAACGCCGCAAATAATAACACAATCTCAACTTGCGCGATTGAACACGTTGATAGTCATAACCGGCCCTACGGCTTCGGGCAAAACCGGCCTCGCCGTTAAGTTGGCCCGGAGTCTCGGTTGTGATATTATAGGTGCCGACTCGCGCCAGATGTATCGTGACATTCCTATCGTCACGGCCGCTCCCACTCCCGAGGAGCTTCAGGGAGTGACACATCATTTCATAGGCAATCTCAGCCTCACCGACTACTATTCCGCCGCCCGCTATGAAGATGACACGCTATCCATGCTGCCGTCTCTGTTTGAGCGTGGCGGCGGAGTGGCGGTGATGTGCGGCGGCTCGATGATGTATGTCGACGCGGTGGTAAAAGGCATCGACACCCTCCCTACCATCTCCGATGAGGTTCGCACCCGGGTGCTTGACCTCTACAACACTCAGGGTCTCGACACGGTTATGGAGCAGCTCAGGGCGCTTGACCCCGAATATGCCGCCATAGTCGACCCCGCCAACCACAGGCGTGTGGTTCACGCCCTTGAAATATGTCTTGAAGCGGGGTGCAGCTACACCTCCCTGCGCACAGGCCGGGTAAAGACGCGCCCCTTTAACATACTGAAGTTTGCCATCGACCTCCCCCGCCCCGATCTTTTCGAGCGTATCAACACGCGAGTGGAGCAGATGGCCGCCTCTGGATTGGTGGAAGAAGCCAGCAGAGTCTATCCCCTCAAAGGACTCAATTCGCTCAACACGGTGGGTATCAAAGAGATGTTTGCCTATTTCGAAGGTGAGTTCACCCTGCGCCAGGCCCTTGACCGAATGGCTAAAAACACACGCGTTTATGCAAAAAAACAACTCACATGGCTCAAACGCGACAGCGACATCATCACCCTCACCTCCAATGATCCCGAGCCTGTGATCAACGCTCTTGAATCTCTGAGAAGAAATCAAGCGCCCCGCTCCGGAAAATAATATCGGTCACTTGACCGAAAAATGATGTTTTTTGCTTAACTTTGCCATGAAAAGCGGCCAAAGTGATTTGCCGCTTCCTCATCTTCGATCAATACTTTAACTCACAGTTTTCTATGCTTAGCTCCATTGTCTGGAACGTAGACCCGGTATTTTTTTCAATCGGCCCGCTTACCGTCAGGTGGTATGGACTGATGTTCGCCCTCGGCTTCCTTATCGGCTATGAACTGGTGGGCAGAATGTTCCGCCATGAAGGCGCTCCCGAACGCTGGCTCCCCACTCTTCTCATTTATGTCCTTATAGCCACGGTTATAGGTGCTCGCCTCGGCCATGTGTTTTTCTATGAATGGAGCTACTATTCCCAGCATCCGCTCGACATCCTCAAGATATGGGAAGGCGGCTTGGCCAGCCACGGAGGCACGATTGCCATAATCATAGCCGTGATTATCTATTCGGTATGCGTCACCAAGCGCTCGCCGCTATGGACTTTCGACCGCCTTGTGATAGCCATTGCCCTCGTAGGCGGCATGATTCGTCTCGGCAACCTTATGAATTCTGAAATATTCGGTGTTGCCACCGATCTCCCCTGGGGATTCATGTTTGTAAGGTCGCGCGAATGGCACATGCTCTATGAAGGAGTGCCCACCCATCCTACACAGCTCTATGAGGCTCTATGCTATTTCGCCCTATTCGCCCTGCTGATGTGGATGTATTGGAAGAAGAATGCCGAAGAACGACCCGGCCTCATTCTCGGAGTATTCTTTATCGGCATATTCCTGCCGAGAATCTTAATCGAATTTATCAAAAACGATCAGGTTGCCTTTGAAGCCGACATGACTCTCAACATGGGCCAGCTGCTAAGTATTCCCTTTGTGTTGCTCGGTATCGGTCTGGTGATCTACGCCATGATTCGCCCCAAAGTCAAGCTAA
>JAIDXU010000137.1 GCA_029058455.1 Paramuribaculum sp. | reverse complement strand
ATTTAAAATAGTGCGTTGATCCCGAATTAGTGGTAAATATGAGCGGCTTAAAGCCATGAATTTGAACACTTAAATTAATAATACCATGATTATCGGCATTCCCAAAGAAATTAAAACAAATGAAAACCGCGTGGGCATGACCCCGGCCGGAGTTCACGAACTCGTTAACCACGGTCACACAGTTTATGTGCAGCACACTGCCGGCGAAGGAAGCGGTTATTCAGACGACGATTATATCAAAGCCGGAGCATCCATTCTCCCCACAATCGAAGATACCTATGCAGCCGCTGATATGATTATCAAGGTCAAGGAGCCTATTGAACCTGAATATAAACTGGTGAAGAAAGGACAGCTCCTGTTTACCTACTTTCATTTTGCCAGCGATCGCGCTCTCACGATGGCCATGCTCGAAAGTGAAGCAACCTGCATAGCTTATGAGACAGTGGTTGGCCCCCAGGGAGGATTACCTTTGCTGATACCCATGAGCGAGATTGCCGGAAGAATGTCTATTCAGGAAGGCGCACGCTTTCTGGAAAAACCACAGGGTGGCATTGGCAAGCTGCTCGGAGGCGTTCCCGGTGTAAAACCGGCTAAGGTTCTTGTGATCGGAGCTGGTGTAGTGGGCCGGAATGCCGCTCTCATGGCTGCCGGACTCGGTGCCGATGTTACGATCACCGATATTTCGCTCAACACTCTTCGCCATGTGGCCGAGGTAATGCCCAAAAATGTCAAGACTCTTTACAGCACACGCCATAACATCGAGGCTGAGTTGCCCACAACCGATCTCGTAATCGGGTCGGTGCTGATTCCCGGTGCGAAAGCTCCCAAACTTGTTACAGCCGACATGCTGAAACTCATGCGCAAAGGTTCGGTGATTGTAGACGTTGCCATTGACCAGGGCGGTTGTTTCGAAACTTCACATCCCACGACCCACACCAATCCCATCTATACCGTTGAAGATATAGTTCACTACGCTGTGGCCAACATTCCCGGCGCAGTGCCCTATACCTCGACGATAGCTCTGACCAATGCCACACTTCCCTACGCAATAGTAATAGCCGACAAAGGTTGGAAAGAGGCATGTAAAAATGACCGCGGTCTCGCTGAGGGTGTAAACATGGTGGATGGAAAAGTTACATTCAAGGCCGTAGCTCAAGCCTGGGATCTCCCCTATCATCCCCTCGAACTTTGATATAACGAATTATCCATAAATCCATTTCGGGCGACAGGCGCTTAACGCGGCATCTGTTGCCCGATTTTCTATTATGATATCAGCCTGAATATGTAAACTTAAGCGTTTGATTGGATGTTATGAATTATAGATAATCATTAACTTAACAATATATGGATAAGAAACCGAAGACAATTGCCGACCAGGTGGTCGATATGATAGCCGGAGCAGGTGTGAAACATCTTTATGCCATAACCGGCGACAGTTTGAATTGTGTAAACGATGCCGTGAGACGCGACGGCCGTATCGAGTGGATTCATGTAAGACATGAAGAGACCGGAGCTTTTGCTGCCGGAGCCGAGGCAATGCTTACCGGCAAACTGGCATGTTGCGCCGGGAGCAGCGGCCCGGGACATGTTCATCTTATCAACGGTCTCTACGACAATAACAGGTCGAACTGCGCACCGGTTCTCGCCATCGCCTCGACATGCGACAGCTCTCAGTTCGGCACCCAATACTTTCAGGAAACAGACACTATAAGACTGTTTGATGATTGCAGCGTGTATAATCAGGTTGCCAACACCTCCGAACAAGCCCCGAGAATGTTGCAGGCTGCAATGCAATATGCCATAGAGAAAAAAGGAGTAGGGGTATTCGGACTCCCGGGCGATCTCACCCAAAAAGACGCGGTTGAGATTAACACCTCACTTCATCCATCATCCTCTCCCCGACCCATTATGCCTGATGATGATGAGATAACCAGACTGGCAGATGTGATCAACAAAGCGGAAAAAGTGACCATTTATTGTGGTATAGGCGCTGAGAAAGCAATGCCTGAGATTCTTGAACTGGCACGCCTGATCAAAGCACCTGTCGGCTCCACGGTCAAGGCAAAATTTATGGTGCAGCCTGAAAATGTTTTTTTTGTCGGAACCACAGGTCTGTCAGGTTTCACCTCCTGCTATCGCGCAATGCACGAAGCGGAGGTGCTTCTTCTTATCGGCACGGATTTCCCCTTCTCGCCCTTTATGCCCAAAGAAAATTTCATAGCGCAGATCGATCAACGCCCCGAAACAATAGGTCGACGCGCCAATGTGAGTCTCGGCATTGCGGCCGATTCAAAACTGGCATTGAAAAAGCTGCTCCCCTCAATCAAGCC
>JAIDXU010000136.1 GCA_029058455.1 Paramuribaculum sp. | reverse complement strand
CGATACATACCGCATTGAACGAATACTCGGTCAAGGTGGGTTCGGCATCACATATCTTGCCACTGATTTATCCTTGGAAAGGTATGTTGCCATTAAGGAATTCTTCCCTAAGGATTATTGTGACAGGGAAGAATCGACATCTCACATAACAGTTGGAACAAGTTCCAATGTCGAGTTGGTGTCTCGCCTTAAGGCTAAATTCCTAAAAGAGGCGCGCAATATTGCGAAATTCGACCATCCTGGAATCATCAAGATCCATACAGCATTTGAGGAGAACAACACAGCATACTATGTAATGGATTACATTGAAGGCTGTAACCTCTATGAAATAGTAAAGAGTTCGGGACCCCTTTCTGAATCCAAAGCTGTCAATTACATCACCCAAGTTGGTGATGCACTTGACTATATACATAAGCACAATGTCAACCATCTGGACATTAAGCCCGCGAATATTATGATTCGAAAGTCGGATGACCGCCCAATTCTTATTGACTTCGGATTGTCTAAGCAATATGATAGTGAAGGAAATCAGACTTCAACTACTCCAACAGGCATCAGTCATGGCTATGCTCCAATGGAGCAATATAAGGTAGGTGGCGTGAGTGAATTTTCACCTCAAACCGACGTATATTCTCTTGCGGCGACTCTTTACTACCTAATATCGGGTAAGATTCCTCCACATGCAACTGATTTGATCGAAGAAAGCATTTCCTTTCCAGCCGGTTTTCCAATGAACTTACAGAAAGCTATCTCTAAAGCTATGTCTTCCGCAAGGAAGAATCGCCATGAGAGTGTTTCAAAGTTCGTTGGTGAAATAAATGACGGTGATGAGTCAGAAGTAAAACAAATTATTCAGGCAACTACAGCCCGGAATCATAATCGTGTTAATATAGATGATTCCGGTCCATCCAATATTAGAAAAAGTCAAAATATCGATACAAGCAACTATCATAATGACAGTTATTCATCGAAAGTCTCAAAAGCCTCGACTGTAAAAACAGCTAAGTCGCATTACAAAAGTATACTAATCGGAGGATGTGTAACAGTGGCTATTATTTTCTTGATCCTAATGTTCAGGAAACCTGAAGGTTCCGTCGATGCCTCCGATCTTACAACAAATGATACAGCGCTTGTAGCCTCTCCCTCCTTCAGGGCAGTTGATGGCATCTATTATAAATCATCTCTCGGGGCGTGCTCCTACACGGGTGAGGTGGATTCAGAGGGCAAGCCTCACGGTAAGGGAAAGGCAGAATGGGAGACCGGATTAGGCAAGTCCTACGATGGGCAGTGGGTACACGGAGAGATGGATGGAGACTGTACGTATCTGAGTAGAGGAGGATACAGGTTTGAAGGCAAGTTCAGGGCTGGGCATTATTTCGAAGGTAAGCTGATCTCCCCTGACAAAAGTTACTATGAGGGAACCTTCGACAAGAAAGGAGAGAAATGGACAGGAACGGAGTATGATTCAAACGGAATCAAAATCGACACATGGAAGAATGGAGAATAAATATAAAATGAGTATGAAGAAGATAAAAAGACTTCAGACAGCATTATTAGTAGTCATGACTATTTTAATGGCACTCCCATGCGCGGCACAGAGCGATGGAGGAGGAAAGAAGAAGAAAAGGCCTGTCAAGACAGAGCAGACACAATCTACTTCACAAAACCAACAACAATCTCAAAGCAACAAAAAGAAGACTCAATTGTCAGTCAAAATTTCAGAACCAGACGGATACATCAATGGCCATGGATATGTTGATTTGGGTTTGCCAAGTGGCACAAAATGGGCTACGTGCAATGTGGGAGCCTCAAAACCGAGTGATTACGGTAACCATTATGCCTGGGGCGAGATAATACCGAAGGACTTGTATGAGTATAGTAACTGTTTTGACTGTTTGGACAGCAAAGGTGAGAGATGGGGCGTCTACAAACCCGGAGGCAAGACCGAAATCACCCCTACTAGCGGGCATGACACGGCCCGGGAGAACTGGGGCGGCACATGGCGCATGCCGACGGCTTCAGAACTGCAAGAACTGAATGATAAGTGCAAATGGAAATGGACTAAAAAAGACAGCCATAGCGGATTTTTAGTAACCGGTCCTAACGGCAACAGTATCTTCCTGCCGGCTGCTGGTTATCGTATTGGCGTAGAATTTAGAGAATAGGGAGAGGGGGTTTGTTACGTGGCGTCTTCGTTTAAAGAGGACTCCTATTCGGGTGATACGGCCTATGCCTTGACCATCTGGCCCCGTATGGTGTTCTTTTATGGGCGTGGGAATGGCAAAAGTGTTCGCGCTGTCACAGAATAACGAACCATAAAACGTATTTAACTATTTCCAACGGCTAAAACGATAAAAGAATATGAAGAATAACATTATTATACATAACTTTGATCAACTTAATACGATTCTGATAGATGACTTATCTACAATTAGAAC
>JAIDXU010000135.1 GCA_029058455.1 Paramuribaculum sp. | reverse complement strand
CTCCTTATATTGTAAGGCCGATAGAGCTTGGTGCCGACATAGTGGTTCATTCTGCTACAAAATTTCTCGGCGGCCACGGCTCTTCGCTCGGCGGAATAATTGTTGATGGCGGAAACTTTGATTGGACCGCCAATGATAAATTTCCGACTCTTTCAAAGCCTGATCCTTCTTATCATAACGGCATATTTGCAGAAATAGCCGGTCGAGCAGCATTTGTAACCAGAGCGAGAGCAGTGCTTCTGCGCGATACCGGTGGCGCCATTTCACCTTTCAATGCATTCCTGATTTTGCAGGGCGTGGAAACTCTTTCTTTGCGTGTTGACCGTCATATCGAGAATGCTGTTAAGATAGCGGAGTGGCTTAATGCTCATCCCAAAGTGAAAAAGGTTAATCATCCGTCTTTGCCTGACCATCCCGATCATGAGCTTTACAAGCGTCTGTATCCTAAGGGTGCCGGCTCAATTTTCACTATCGAGATTGACGGAGGAATAGAGGAAACCCAGCGATTTATCGATAATCTCAAACTTTTCTCACTGCTTGCCAATGTTGCCGATGTGAAAAGTCTGGTGATTCATCCGGCCACTACCACCCATTCACAGCTTACAGAAAAGGAGTGTGCCGAACAGCATATCTACCCGTCGACAGTGCGCCTGTCGATAGGTATTGAGCATGTTGACGATCTGATTGCCGACCTTGCCCAGGCTCTTGACAAAGTGTGAATGAAAGTCTAATTATAGACTTATTTACAAGTTGGCAAAAATAAATAGCATAAAGGTTGTAGGTAAGCGACTTTTTAGCTATTTTTGTGGCTAATAAATAAAACAAACAATAACCAAATCAATAATATATTGAATTAACACCATGAGACTCATCATTGAACCCTCCTATTCAGATGTTTCGAAGTGGGCCGCACACTATGTTGCAGCCCGTATTAACGAGGCAAACCCCACTCCTGAAAAGCCCTTTGTGCTTGGTTGTCCCACCGGAAGCTCTCCTTTAGGCATGTATCGCGAGCTTATTCGCCTCAACAAGGAGGGTAAGGTGTCGTTTAAGAATGTAGTGACTTTCAACATGGACGAATATTGCGGCATACCCCGCGATCATGAGCAGAGCTACTACACATTTATGTGGACCAATTTCTTCAATCAGATTGACATTCTTCCTGAAAATGTAAATATTCTCAACGGCAACGCCGAGGATCCCATCAAGGAATGTGAAAGATATGAAGCCAAGATTGAACGCTACGGAGGTATTGATCTTTTCCTCGGTGGTGTAGGCCCCGACGGTCATATCGCTTTCAACGAGCCGGGTTCATCGCTCACATCAAAGACCCGCATGAAAACTCTCACATCCGACACCATTATCGCCAACTCACGCTTCTTTGAGAACAATGTTGACCTCGTGCCCAAGACTGCCCTTACAGTTGGTGTAGGCACAGTGCTTGCCGCCAAGAGCGTGCTTCTCATTGTAAATGGCCATAACAAAGCCCGCGCATTGCGTCATGGCGTAGAAGGTGGTATCTCTCAGATGTGGACTATCTCCGCTCTTCAGATGCATCCCAAAGCAATTATCGTTGCCGACGAAGCTGCCTGTGGTGAGCTGAAAGTTGACACCTACCGTTACTTCCTCGACATTGAGAAAAACAATCTCGATCCCAACACTCAGCTCTGATCAGTAATTCTCTGAGAAGAGTCAATAAAACAACCGGTCTCCGAAACTATCATTTGATTCGGAGACCGGTTGTTTTATTATTACAGTCTATCAGTCGTAATCGCCTCTGATAACTTTGAGTGCTGCGTCATAGTCAGGTTCGTTGGTGATTTCCTCAACGAGCTGAGCGTAAGCAATCTTGTGGTCTTTGTTGATCACGACTACCGCTCTGGCAAGAAGGCCTGCCAACGGGCCGTCGCAAATCTGAACTCCGAATTGCTGACCAAACAGGGGAGAGCGGAAAGCTGAGGCCGTAACCACATTCTCAATATTGTTGGCTGCACAGAATCTTGACATTGCAAAGGGAAGATCCATAGATACACAAATCACAACGGTGTCAGTAAGCGAAGCGGCTTCTTCGTTAAACTTTCTCACGCTTCGGGCACACACTTCGGTGTCAAGGCTGGGAAATATGTTTAAAACCACAGTCTTGCCTCTGAAGTCATGGCATTGAACGGTGTTGAGATCGCTACCGGCAAGATGATAGCAGGGAGCTTCGCTTCCAACTGCGGGAAGGTTACCATAAGTGTGACAGG
>JAIDXU010000134.1 GCA_029058455.1 Paramuribaculum sp. | reverse complement strand
GCACCATCATTACCGCCGAGCAAAGCGAACTGCTCGGGCCCAGCTCAGCCCTGATTCTCAACGCCGTGAAACATCTTGCCGGCATTGACCACAGCATAAAGCTCATACCTCAGGAGCTGATCGAGCCTATCCAGCACACCAAGCTCAACTATCTCAAAGGCCACAATCCCCGCCTCCATTCCGACGAGGTGTTGGTGGCTCTCTCGGTGCTCAGCACCACCCAGCCCAACTGCCGCAAAGCGCTCGAAGTGCTCCCGCAGCTTGACGGTTGCCAGATGCATTCCACCGTGATGCTCGGCGAGGTTGACCACAAAATCTTCAACAAGCTTGGAGTAGGCCTGACCTGCGACCCCGCCAAGAAAAATTAATGAATCCTGCAAACTATCTTATTACGGCATTGATCGTGCTCGCCTCATGGCTGCCGGTCAATGCCGTTTCGCCTGAATATTCGGGTTATCTGTTTGTCTATTTCACCGGCAACGACAAGCCCGACGAAGCTATAAGATTTGCCGTAAGCGACAACAGCCTCAACTTCAAAGCTCTCAACAACAACGACCCTGTCATAGCCTCCGACACCATAAGCGAGACCGGGGGTGTGCGCGACCCGCATATACTCCGCGCCGTCGACGGCAAATGGTTTTATATGGTGGCCACCGATATGGTGTCGGCTCTCGGCTGGGATTCAAACCGCGGCCTTACACTGCTCAAATCGCCCGACCTCATCCACTGGACCGCCTCGCCAATCAACATTCAGCAACGGTTTGAGGGAAACGACGACCTGCTGAGAGTATGGGCGCCGCAGACAATCTTCGACTCACGCGCCGGAAAATATATGGTTTACTGGTCGATGAAACATGGCGACGGTCCCGACATAATCTATTATGCCTACGCCAACGACGATTTCACCGACTTCATCACCGAACCCAAGCCTCTGTTCCTGCCCGCCGATGGTCAGTCATGCATCGATGGCGACATAGTGTGTGTCAACGGAACCTACCACCTGTTTTACAAAACCGAAGGTCACGGCAATGGCATTAAGAAAGCCTCCACCCGCAATCTCACTGCAATGGAATGGGTCGAAAGTCCTGACTACAAGCAGCAGACCGACAAAGCGGTCGAAGGCTCCGGAATATTCAAAATCAACGACTCCGACAGCTATATGCTCATGTATGATGTGTATATGAACGGAGAATATCAGTTCACCACCTCCTCCGACCTCGACCACTTCCGAATAGCCGACACTCAGGTAACGATGAACTTCCACCCCCGTCACGGCACTATCATCCCCATAACCTCCGCCGAGCTCCACCGCCTCACCTCCACCTGGCCGTAACCCAACCCCACAGTATTTTCTTTATCTCATCTCGGTTTTTCACTCCACTGTATAATTTTCCGACAGTATCGGAAAATTATCACCTCCTATCAGATGGAATCTATCCAATCTTTTGTTTTCTCATATGGGAAATCGAGTAGTAGGTAACCACTTATCGAAGATATTGATTTCCTATTTTCGTGTTTACGACGTACTCGGGACTTCCACTCGGTAGATTATACCCATGGCGGGCGAACAAACATGAAAAAAAGCGGTCTTATAAGACCGATTTTTTCATAATTTGTCTTAATAGCTAATTTTCAAGCATCCACGAATTAAAATTTACTTCTATATCAATAATTTCATTTTTTCGTAAAAATTCAATTCTCAGCCGCTTTAAAACAGGCGGTTCTGCAACATCTCTGTCAAAAGTAACGAATTTATCTTCTTGCCTCTTTGCCATTATATATCAGCCCCTATTTGGGCATTTAGTTCTTGACGAATAGCATCAATGACATCAGGTCTAAAGCCAAGTCCCAATGCGATTTGTTTGCAAAGCGCATATTCTTTCGGATGGAAATGACCGTCAACCATTGAAAGCGTAACGACATCCCTGAGATGTTGAGCACGCAGATTTGCCTCATTAGGAACTGAATTAGGAATTGAAGCCGGATTTGTCATAACTCTTACTAAGTCGGCCTCAGACAATCCTTCTCGCTGAATATAGGCCATTATAGTCTGCATTTCAACGTCGGCAATCTCACCATCACAGGCAGCGACATTCAGTAAAGAAGATAAGAAAGTAAGCTTGTAGTCTTCACTGATTTTATTTGTAAAAGTCGGTTCTGTTATTGAAGATTCTTTTGATGTATCCGATTCGATCTGATAACCGTAGAACTCAATTATCCTATCAGGGAACGACATTGCAAAACGGATACAATCAATTTTATTATTCTTTACGAATATGTGAAGAATGATTGGTCTCGTAGGATCTTCTGATGTGCCCGGTGCATTAACGTATTGTATTCTATCGCGTAGAATATCCGAGCCGACAAAATCAAAGCTAACGTAATCATGCATCCTAAATGATGAAGCATTAGGAATTTTGACGGAGATAGAATTTTGAGATGCGATGAGATGAAGGTCAAAATTTAAATTACCTTTTGCAGTACATTGTCCTTGCTGCCATTCTTCGTATCGCTCAACATGGAACGATATACTTTTTTTGAAAAGCATATCGTGAGAGACTGGTTTATTCCATAGCTTATATGTTGTAGCACTCGTATGTTGAGAAGTCCTTGATGAATCGGACTTGCGATATTCTAAATCTACATTCCGGTCATACATATGGAGAACGCACTTGGACACTTTCCCATTAGTATAATACACAGTCAAACCGTAGTCACGATAGTCAACCTCTTGCCAGCCGAAAGGAGTTTGTGCTTCAATGGGAAACCCTCGAAGTTCAACTTCATTAGTAGTCTTACTCACCATACGCATCGGCTTATCTGACATATTAGGCTTGCCAAGATCATCATTAAAAACTTTAACTATGTAGCCGTCACCGGGCTTGAGTTTATAGCCACGACAACCGTTAGTATTTTTCTCAACACTAACGGTACGGTTACATTGTTGTAATCCCTTAACCTCAGAGCCATTTTCAAATCTCTGGTGGCAATCAGATTTGAAAACAAACGGTTCTATTACAAGTGCAGATGTTTTGGAAGTTACTGGTTTAACCTGTTTCTGCACATGTTTCGGAGTTCCCGTTGTTTTGGTCGACCGTAAATTAGCATAGGAATTAACCTTAGGCTGCTCATCCTTCTTC
>JAIDXU010000133.1 GCA_029058455.1 Paramuribaculum sp. | reverse complement strand
GGGAGATACCCCTCAGGGACTCGGCACAGGGCAACTTTATCGCAGCAACTTCCGCACGAGGCTGCGGCTTGACGGCGAACAGTTAACTTTCAGAGTGAAATGAGCGGATTTATTGAGCAGTGGCGCGATTGCTCGGCCACTGTCGAAGCTCACACTTCCGGCTCTACCGGCGCTCCAAAGGCGATAAAGCTCCTAAAGGCAGACATGATAATATCTGCTGAAGCTACCAACCGTTTTTTTGATATTGACGGCGGGTCACTGCTTGGGTGCCCATTATCTGAAAGCTATATTGCGGGCAAAATGATGGTTGTTAGGGCAGAGATATCGGGAGCTGAACTTGTTTGCGAATCTCCCGGCCGCACACCTTTTGCCATGACGCTCGGGCGTGTGATCGACCTTGTGGCTATTGTGCCACAGCAGATAGAGGGACTGTTAAAATCGCCCAACCGCTTCCGTCACATAATAGTCGGAGGAGGACCGGTATCACCGGTTGAGGAGGCTATGGCTCTTGACCATTCGCGGCTCACCGGAGCGCAATGGTGGATGACCTACGGCATGACCGAGACCTGCTCGCATGTGGCTCTGCGGCGGTTTGGAAGTGAGTGTTATGAATGTCTCCCCGGCATTACAGTCTCGGTCGACAGCCGTGGGTGTCTGGTGATTTCGTCAGAAAAAAGTTCATGGGGGAGGGTGGTGACCAACGACCTCGCGGAGCTTCATTCACCCACATCTTTCCGCTGGTTGGGACGAATAGACAATGTTGTTATTTCAGGGGGTAAAAAGCTTCATCCCGAGCTGATTGAGCCACAGATAGCTCCGATTGTGGGCACGATTCCTTTTTTTCTCACCGGCCGTGAGTCCGAGCGTTGGGGTGAGGAGCTTGTAATGGTTATGGAAGGGGAGTTGTCCGACCGCGAGGTTGAATCGCTTTTCGATAAAATCAGGGATGCTTTGGGTCATGACACAGCTCCTAAAGCAATTATTCAGAAAAAACAGCTTCCCCGCACATATTCAGGTAAGTTAATCCGCGAAATATAAAGAAATTTAGTTATTTTTGCGCTGATTATGTATTGTCGTCAGCGGCAGCATAATCGAAAATCAATCGGATAACAGCCCGCCGTTGCCCCTCCCAGAGGTTGCTCCGGGCGCAAAGCTAATCATTATAATCAAATGAAAAGGTTTATAATCAGTTTCTTAGGTTCTCTCACCGCTCTTTGGATCACTATTATCATTTCGTTTTTCCTTGTGCTGGTGACTGTTGTCGGCATTACTTCGGCTTCGGGAGGCAGTATCAAGAAAGTTGATTCTCACTCGATATTGGCTATTTCGCTCGAAGGTGTTGTGGTTGATCGTCCCGCCCCGACATCGTTTATGGAGGCTCTTTCGGGAGGCTTTGAGAACAGGAGCATAGCGCTCAATCAGCTCACTGCCGCGCTTGAGAATGCTGCCGACGATTCGCGAATTGAGGGTGTGTTTCTCGATTGTAAAGGAATATCGGTAGGTATGGCGCAGTTGCTCACCATTTCCGATGCGCTCAAAAAATTCCGCAAAAGCGGCAAATGGGTTTATGCCTACGGCGATGATTATACTCAGGGCGATTACTATCTGGCAGCTACGGGCGCCGACTCGGTTTGGATCAATCCTGTGGGAATGTTGGATATTCACGGCCTCGAGGCTACCACTCTCTATTTTAAAGAACTTCTCGACAAACTTGGCGTGGAAGTGCAGGTGCTGAAAGTGGGCACATACAAAAGTGCCGTCGAGCCGTTTATACTTGACTCGATGAGCAGTGCCAACCGCGAGCAGCAGGAGCATTTTCTCGGCTCGATTTGGAAAACTATCGCCGGTAACATAGCCGAGGCCCGCTCGGTGGGAATCGATACAGTCAATGTATGGGCCGACAGCTATTCATACACCATGCCGGCTGAATGGTTGCTTGAAAACGGTATCGTTGACGCGATACACTACCGTCAGGAGGTGTTGACAAAAATGGGTGAGATGACCGAGGCCGAGAAAGCATATAAACCCAGAATGGTCAGTCTTGCCGACTATGTTGATGCCTGCGGTCTCACTTCAGGTGTGAAATCAAATGATTCAGATAAAAAGAAAAAACAGATTGCAGTGCTTTATGCCGTGGGCGATATCACCGAAGATGCCTCTGAGGGCATAGCCTCCGAGCGTCTTGTGCCTGAAATATACGATCTTATTGACGATGATAAAATTTCAGGTCTTATTCTCCGTGTAAATTCGGGAGGCGGCTCCGCTTTTGCTTCCGAGCAGATATGGCAGGCTCTCGAGCAGTTTAAGGCCAAGACCGGCAAGCCGTTCTATGTTTCGATGGGCGACTATGCAGCTTCTGGCGGATATTACATTTCGTGTGGCGCCGACAAGATTTTTGCAGAGCCTGTCACCCTTACAGGTTCGATAGGAATTTTCGGCATGATACCCTCGGCTGAAAAACTGCTTTCCGACAAACTTGGGGTAAACAGCGGCACAGTAGCCACCAATGCCACCCGCTCGATAACCCTTTTCAAACCTATGACCGAAAATCAGCGCATGAAAATGCAGAGCTATGTCGACCGTGGATATGAATTGTTTACCTCCCGTTGTGCCGAAGGCCGTCATCTATCGGTTGACTCGATCAAGGCTATCGCCGAGGGTCGCGTATGGGATGGAAAATCAGCGCTTGAAATCGGCCTTGTTGATTCGCTCGGCAGTCTTGACGACGCTGTCGCTGCCATGGCCGGAGAGCTCGGTGTGTATGACGACAACAATTTCTATGTTGTGGAGTATCCCAAAGTGAAGCTTTCGTTCTTAGACGAAATTCTCAGCGCCGGCGATATAATGAGCGCCAAGGCCATTGAAAACAATCTCGGTCCGGTCGCTCCGGTGATACGCTCGGTCAAGGAACTCAGAAATCTCGACCCGATGCAGTGTCGCATGGATTATATTCTCATAAACTGATTGCACTCTATCTCCTACGCGAAATAACCTGTCCATGGCCAAACTCTACAACTTCTTGAAATATACGCTGCTATGGCCTGTGTCAAAGGTCTACGGTCTCGTGGTGTATATACGCAACAAGATGTTTGACAACAATATCCTTAAACAACACTCGTTTAAGGTGCCTGTTGTTGTGGTGGGCAATATCGCGGTCGGAGGCTCGGGCAAAACGCCCCACACTGAATATATTGTGTCGCAGCTCTGCAAAGAGCTTAATATCGGAGTGCTGAGCCGCGGCTATAAACGCAAAACCAAAGGATTTGTCCTTGCCGGTCCCGATTCCCACCATGATGCGATAGGTGACGAACCTTATCAGATTTATCACAAATTCGGGGGTAAGGTAATGGTTGCGGTGTGTGAGGATAGGGTGGCCGGCATCAACCGTATGCTCAAACTCAATCCCGATCTCGAAATGATAGTGCTTGATGATGCCTTTCAGCATCGCTATGTCAAACCGTCGGTGTCGGTTGTGCTGACCGAATACCTACATTCTCCTTTTGAGGATGCCCTGTTGCCTTTCGGCCGTCTGCGCGAACCGTTAAGGGCGCTCAACCGTGCTGACATTGTGGTTGTGACCAAGTGTCCGTCTGATGTCAAGCCTATGGATTTCAGAGTATTCAAGGAGCAACTCAATCTCTATCCCTATCAGAAACTGGTCTTTTCGACCTATGAATATCTTGACCCCAAGCCGGTGTTTCCCGACGCCGGCGGAGCTATACCTCCTCTCGAATCACTCACCGGAGAGGATATTCTTATATCGCTGACCGGCATTGCCAATCCCCGGCCATTTGTGAGATACCTACGCACATTCCGCGCCAAAGTCAAGATTCTTCGTTTTGATGATCACCACCAGTTCACTCCTTCCGACATGCAGTCGGTGATTGACAAATGGAAGTCAGCCGGAAACCGTCGCAAATATATTCTAACCACTGAGAAAGACGCGGTGAGGCTCGCGGAATGCAGCTTCTTCCCTGAGAATCTCAAGCCGTGGATTTTCTATCTTCCCATCGAGGTGAAGATTTTGCCCAACAGCGATGTGGAGCTTGCCGAAGGTATAACCCATATAATCCGTTCGAAAATATAAACGTTGTTCACTTTGCGGTGAGCCGTTCCAAAATAAAATTTGTTATTCCTAAAACTACTTTATATCTCATAGCCATGTTAGAGAAAATCAAACAGACCGCCGATTATATCCGTGCCAAAGTAACTGAAGTGCCTGATACCGCAATCATTCTCGGCACCGGCCTGGGTGCGTTGGTTGACCATATTTCCGACAAACAGTTCATTCCTTATTCGGAGATACCCAATTTCCCTGTTTCGACTGTTGAAGGCCACAGCGGAAACCTTATTTTCGGTAAGCTTGGCAATCGTCCCGTGATAGCCATGCAGGGTCGTTTCCATTACTATGAAGGTTATGACATGAAGCAGGTTACCTTTCCCGTGAGAGTGATGAAAGCTCTCGGGGTCAAGACTCTATATGTCAGCAATGCAGCCGGCGGAATGAACAAGGAGTTCCGTGTGGGAGACATCATGATCATCACCGATCATATCAATCTCTTTCCCGAAAATCCGTTGCGCGGCAAAAATTATGAGGAACTCGGTCCCCGTTTCCCTGCCATGACCGAAGCCTATAGCCATGAGCTTATCGCTTTGGCCGACAAGGTTGCTGCCGACAAGGGTATCAGAGTGATGCACGGTGTATATGTAGGCACACCCGGTCCCACTTTCGAGACCCCTGCCGAGTATGAATACTTCCGTGTGATAGGAGGTGATGCCGTGGGTATGTCGACCGTGCCCGAGGTAATCGTTGCCAACCATGCAGGTATCAAGGTGTTTGGCGTCTCGGTTATAACCGACCTCGGCGGCAAAGATGTTACCGACGTTCCCACCCATGAGGAAGTGCAGCTCGCTGCCCAGAAAGCCCAGCCCTATATGATGGAAATCATCAAGGAAATGCTGGCCCGCTGATTTGACTTTATCTTAATCGACTGAATAAACTAACTATGGAAATATCTGAAATCGGTGAGTTCGGACTGATAGACCGTCTTACCAAAAATCTGCCTAAATTCAACGAGTCCACCCTCAAGAGCGTGGGTGATGATGCCGCAGTAATGAGCTATCCGGAAAGCGATGTGCTGGTCACTACCGACATGTTGCTCGAGGGTGTTCATTTCGATCTCACATATATGCCTCTCAAACATCTCGGTTATAAATCGGCTGTTGTCAATTTTTCCGATATATATGCGATGGGAGGCACTCCGCGTCAAATTACCGTGGGCCTCGGTATCAGCGCACGTTTCAGTGTGGAGCATATAGAGGCTCTTTTTGCCGGAATCCGTCTGGCTTGCGAAATCTATGGCGTTGACCTTGTGGGTGGTGATACCACCGGCTCTCATTCCGGTCTTGTGATTTCAGTTACATGTATCGGCGATGTGGCCAAAGGTCAGGCTATCGGTCGTGATACTGCCCGTGACACCGACTTGATTTGTGTGTCGGGTGACCTCGGCGCCGCCTATATGGGACTTCAGTTGCTCGAACGCGAGAAAGTGGCGTCGGCCGGCGACAAGAATTTCGTGCCCCGTTTCGAGGGTAAGGAATATCTTGTGGAGCGTCAGCTCAAACCCGAGGCGCGTCGCGACATAATAGAGGCTCTGCGCAAGCATGACATTCATCCTACCTCGATGATCGATATAAGCGACGGCCTTTCCTCCGAACTTCTCCACATCTGCAAGATGTCAAACACCGGTTGCCGCGTGTATGAGGATCGTATTCCCATCGATTATCAGACTGCGGTGATGGCCGAGGAGCTGAATATGAATCTCGTTACTGCAGCCATGAACGGCGGCGAGGACTATGAGCTGCTTTTCACCGTTCCGTTACACATGCACGACACAGTTTCCAAAATCGACGGCATTAAGGTGATAGGTCATATCACCAAGCCGGAGTTAGGATGTGCGATGGTGACCCGCGACGGCACTGAAATTCCTCTGCGAGCCCAGGGTTTCAACCACATGGCTCCCGTCGAAGAAATAGATCCCGAAGGCGGCAAGAGCGCCGACTGAAAACTCTTCTCCTCTCTCCTCATTTATTTTTTCTACATTCTTACCAATCTGTTACATTTAAATATAATACCATGTATCGTCACGCC
>JAIDXU010000132.1 GCA_029058455.1 Paramuribaculum sp. | reverse complement strand
GTCATCGTTTATACTCTGGGGACCTCCGGGAGTAGGCAAAACCACTCTTGCCCGCATAATTGCCAACACTGTCAAAGCCCCGTTCTTTACACTTTCGGCCGTTACCTCGGGTGTAAAAGAGGTGAGAGAAGTGCTCGACCGCTGCAAGGCCGAGGCCGGCAGCATGTTCGGCACCGGATCCCGCCCCGTGCTTTTCATCGACGAAATACACCGGTTCAACAAGTCGCAGCAGGATTCACTGCTCGGAGCCGTTGAGAAAGGTATCGTCACCCTTATAGGAGCCACAACCGAGAATCCCTCGTTTGAGGTGATTCGCCCGCTCCTGTCGCGTGCGCAGGTCTACACACTCCGCCCTCTCGAAGAAGCCGACCTGCTAACTCTGCTCAACCGTGCCATAACCGAGGATGACATCCTATCCAAACGCAAGGTAAAAATCGAGTCGACCACTGCCCTTTTCAGATTTGCCGGCGGCGATGCCCGCAAGCTGCTCAACATTCTCGATCTGCTTGAACAATCTACCTCTCCCGACGAGGAAATCGTGATCAACGACGCTGTGGTGACCGACAGGCTTCAGGAAAATCCGGCCGCCTACGACAAGAACGGCGAGATGCACTATGACATAATTTCGGCATTTATCAAAAGTATTCGTGGCAGCGATCCCGATGCCGCCGTCTATTGGCTTGCCAGAATGGTGGAAGGTGGCGAAGATCCCGAATTTATCGCCCGTCGACTCGTGATTCTCGCAGCCGAAGATATCGGTTTGGCCAACCCCAACGCCCTGCTCCTTGCCAATGCCACCTTCGACATTCTCCGCAAGATCGGCTGGCCCGAAGGAAGGATTCCGCTCAGCGAATGTGCAATCTATCTTGCTACCTCACCCAAAAGCAACTCGGCTTACCTGGCGATTGATGCGGCCCTTGCCGAAGTAAGAAAATCAGGCAATCTGCCTGTTCCGCTCCATCTGCGCAACGCTCCTACCTCACTGATGAAGACAATGGGATATGGAGCCGACTATAAATATGCTCACGACTATCCGGGACATTTTGTGCGTCAGCAATTCCTGCCCGATCAGCTCAATGGCTCCGTAAGGTTCTGGAATCCTGCCGACAATCCCGCCGAGTTGCGTCTGGCTCAGACCCAGCAGGCCCGCTGGGGTAACGATAAAAAATAATCCCGACATTCAGCTAATGCCGGCCAATCCGAGGGTCAGCACACTGATTTTTACACCGGGATTGACTGCCGCTATCGCCTCACAACATGCCGCCAGAGTCGAGCCGGTAGTCAGCACATCGTCAACAACCAGAATATGCTTGCAGTCGCCGCAGCTACGGGCCTTGTAAATATCCTTAACATTGCGCCATCGTTCAAGAGCCGACTTTCGGGTCTGGGTGGAATGTGCGCGGCTACATTTAAGTATATCAACAATCTTTATTCCGGTCACATCACCAAGCCCTGAGGCTATATAGCGGGACTGGTTATAACCTCTCCCAAGTAATTTTGAATAGTGAAGCGGCACTGCCGCAATTCCGTCGATTCCGTCAAAAAAGCCTGTCGACTTCAGCTCTTCGGCAAACCCTCGGGCCAGCTTTCGACCTGTGCCCGGACGGTTATGGTATTTTGCTTCATGTATAAGCGCGGCATATCCCCCACCCGGAATGTAATAGAAATATGAGGCGGCGCGCTCGATTCTAACCTTATGACCCAACCGCTTGTGAATCTCTGAAAAGTCATCGAGATGAATATTGGTGCGGGGAATATCGACCTCACATGCAAGGCAGAGCAGTTTTTCATCGCGGGTCAACCGGCGCCCACACACGGCACAACGGTCAGGCCACACTACCGACATGAGTCCGTTGATTCCATCACGCAACAAATCTGTCAATCCGTAGCGCATGAATCAACCAATCTTCTTATTGCTTTGACGACTTCGCCACTCTCATATCCTCTCGCCACGGCAAACTGATAAAGCTTTCGCCGCCTCATCAGCGGTTCCAGATCGTCGGGCAAACTTCTGTTTTTAACCTTAAGGGCGTTATCGAGACGCTCGGCATAAATTTCGGGGTCGATTTCGTCAAGTGCTTCGCGCGCCATAGCCGAGGGAATACGTTTAGCCGCCAACGCAGCCAGAATCTTGCGTCTGCCCCATGAGCTGAACCTATATTTATCAGACACAAAAGCGTTGGCAAACCGCTGATCATTGAGATAGCCGCGCTCGGTGAGGCTGTCAATCACTTTCTCTATATCGGAGGGGAGCACACCCCAGCGCCTCATCTTTGAAATCAGTTCATAACTGCACTGCTCGGAACGTGAGCAAAGAGCCTCCAGCCTATCGGTGGCGGCGTCGACACTAATTGTCTTGCGACGAAAAGTTGCACTCATACTCACACAGTCATTATTGCGCGGATGAACGTGTCGCGCTGAGAAATCTTTTACGCCTTGAAATATCAAGTGTAATCTCCACATCATCCCAACCCTCATTACGCATATCGGCTGCCAAACGGTCGGCTTCAAGAGGATTCAGCTCATAGTATATCTTTCCTCCCTCTCTGAGCGCGGCGGCAGCATAGCGGTTAATCGCTTTATAAAAGCGAAGAGGGTCATCGTCAGGCACAAACAATGCCATCTCAGGCTCATAATCAAGCACATTTGCCTCCATTTCCAAGCGCTCACTTTCGAGCACATAGGGAGGATTGCTGACTATTATATCATATTGAGGAGAATAGGGCAACGCCATCTTAAGCACATCGCCCTTCACAATATTTATATTACACTTCAGGGCGCGTGCATTTTCACGAATCACCTCGATGGCGCCATCGCTCAGCTCAACGGCAGTGACTCTTGAAAACGGGAGATTTCTTGCAAGAGCAAGCGCAATGCAACCGCTGCCCGAACACAAGTCGGCTACCCTTAGGTCGCTTTTATTCCCCCACTCCCCTATTATCATTTCGACAAGTTCGGTAGTCTCGGGGCGAGGTATCAGAACACTCCTGTTAACCGCAAGTTTCAGCCCGTAGAATGTAGTATAACCGGTGATGTACTGAATCGGCTCATGGCGCAGCAATCTTTCAACCACCTCATCGACTTTAGTCGTGATATAGTCGCTCACGGGCGAATCGGCTTTTATTATCAGGTCGGTAGCCGAATAACCCTTGAGACTTTCCATAATCATCCCCGCCATCACACGAGCCTCACCGGGAGTGGCAGCCACAGGCGACAGACGATCAATGATATGTTTTACGGTCTCGGCTACGGTCATAGAAAGCGTGAAAGGTGTTCCATCACTTTGTCGGTAGCTCCAAGATTGGCGGCAATATATCCGCCGGCCTTTGCTCCGGCCTGACGGCGCGCCTCCGAATCCGAGTAGAATTTATCGGCCAACTCATCGAATGAATCAACCGTATCGACCGAGAAGCCTCCGCCTTCGGCAATAAGGTCGCATGCTTCCTTAAACTTCTTGTGACGCGGGCCGAACACCACCGGAATATTATAGACGGCAGCCTCGGCAACCGAATGAATACCCGCACCGAATCCTCCTCCTACATAGGCCATTGAGCCATAGCGATAGAGGGTGGCGAGCAGACCGAAGCAATCAATAATCAGTACTCTTGTGTCAGGTTTGATTTCATTGAAGCGTGACACCGAGCTGAAGCGCTCCACTCCGGGACCGAATTTCTGTTCAAGGGCTGCAAGCCGCGCTTCGTTAAACTCATGAGGCGCTATGATAACTCTGACGTCGGGATGACGCGACACCCAGCCGGCGTAGATCTCTTCGTCAGGTTCCCAGCTTGATCCGGCTATGAAAGTAAACTTGCCCGGATCAGCGGCCACCCATCTTTCAACAGCCTCAACCTTCGGAGCCGATTTGAGATTGTCGGTAACACGGTCAAAACGCGTGTCGCCCGACACCACGATACGCTCTCTGCCGACACCCGCCGACTCGAGTAACCGGGCTGACTGCTCGCTCTGCACAAAAAATGTGTTATATGCATCAAGCATCTTCCTGAACATGCCACCCCATTTCTTGAAGAATGGCTGATGAGCATGGAAGATAGCGCTGATGAGAAATACCGGCACATTTTTCCTGCTCAAAGCCGCCAGATAGTTTCCCCAGAATTCATATTTAACAAATACGGCGGCAATAGGATTGAGCGCATTGACAAATCTGCGTGCGTTTGAAGGTGTGTCAAACGGCAGATAAACCACCATATCAACACCCTGATAGTTTTTCCTCACCTCGTAACCGGAGGGTGAGAAAAAACTCAACACAATAGGTATGTCGGGATAATCACGGCGCAGACGCTCGATAACGGGGCGACCCTGCTCGAACTCACCCAATGATGCTGCATGAAACCACACAGGCCGCTTTCCGCCGAGACTCTCCACCCACTGATCTATCTGTCGGAAGGTGGAGTTCTGGCCGGCGGTCATGAGCATAGCCTTACGGTGGCCGAAAGAGGCCACAGTTTTCACTCCGAGAGAATATAGCGCTATGCCGGTGTTATAGAGAAAGTTCACTTTATTCAGCAGGCTTGATGTTGGCTATGCCTTGTTCAATGCGGGCTATGGTGGCGTCTTTGCCCATCAGTTCGGTAATGTCAAACATGTGGGGACCTTTGCACTCACCTACCACGCAGAGACGAAACGCATTCATCACATTGCCGAGATGATAGCCCTTGTCGGCGATCCAACCAAGCACGATCGGCTCGGTAGCGGCAGCCGAAAAATCTTCAATGGGGCGAATTATCTCGATAAGCTCACCCATTATGGCGGGCATATTCTCGTTCCAGCGCTTTTTGACAGCTTTGGGATCATAGCTTTCGGGAGCGCGGAAGAAGAATCCGGCCACATCCCAAAGCTCGCTCACAAAGTTCACTCGGTCTTTAACCAGAGCAATGGCATTGGTGATATATTCGTCGGAGAAATCATCGGGATTAACACCGTGAAGCTCCATTTCTTTCTTAAACAGCGAGGTAAGACGCTCGGGAGCAAGCTCCTGAAGATATTTATGGTTAAACCACTTGCCTTTCTCGTAATCGAATTTGGCGCCAGAGCGTGAACATCTGTCAAAAGAGAATTTCTCGATAAGCTCATCAATCGACATAATCTCGCTGTCATCACCGGGATTCCAACCGAGCAGGGCAAGGAAGTTGACAACAGCTTCGGGCAGATAACCGCTCTCGCGATAGCCGCGCGAAGTCTCGCCGCTCTTGGGATCATGCCATTCGAGCGGGAATACAGGGAATCCGAGACGGTCACCGTCACGCTTTGAGAGCTTGCCTTTGCCGTCAGGTTTGAGCAGAAGGGGTAGATGAACAAAAGAGGGCATCGTATCGCTCCAACCGAAAGCCTCATAGAGAAGCACATGGAGAGGAGCCGACGGGAGCCATTCCTCGCCGCGAATCACATGAGACACTTCCATCAGATGGTCGTCGACAATATTGGCAAGATGGTAGGTGGGAAGGTCGTCAGCACTCTTATAAAGCACTTTATCATCAAGCACATTGGAGTTGATCACCACCTTGCCGCGCAACAGGTCGTTGACCTCTACATCGCGTCCCGGCTCTACCTTAAACCTCACAACATATTTCTCTCCATCGGCAATCAGACGGGCTGTTTCCTCCTCGCCCAATGTGAGGGAGTTGCGCATTGACATGCGGGTTGAGGCGTCATACTGGAAATTGGGATGGGTATTACGGGCCTCCTCAAGCTCGGCTGGAGTATCAAAAGCTATATAAGCTTTACCATTGTCAAGCAGCATCTTAACGTGCTCACGATATATGTCGCGACGTTCGCTCTGCTTGTAAGGGCCAAAGTTGCCCCCCTCTCTCACTCCTTCGTCGATTTTTATGCCGAGCCATGCAAGAGATTCGTTGATATAATCTTCAGCTCCCGGCACAAAACGCTGAGAGTCGGTATCTTCAATGCGCAGAATCATATCGCCGCCATGCTGACGGGCAAACAGATAATTAAACAGAGCGGTGCGCACTCCGCCTATATGCAGTGGCCCGGTGGGTGACGGGGCAAATCTCACTCTTACTTTACGCTGTGATTCCATAATCTTAAAAGTGTGTAAATTAAAGACACAAAATTACAAAAAAAGTCGGGGTTTGAGGCCTTTACTCCATTAAACGTTGAAAAGGAAGTGCATAATGT
>JAIDXU010000131.1 GCA_029058455.1 Paramuribaculum sp. | reverse complement strand
ATTGATTGCCGGTCACGGGATTTTTGTGCGTGGGGCGCAGACTTGAAAAAATTGTTAATCTCCCTAAAAATGTGTAACTTTGCACCCCGAATTATAGCCTTAGAATCAAGTTTGTAAGCCTTGTGAGGCAATGAGCGAAATAAACTTCACATGCCTCCCGATCATGCCGTAAAACTATTATTATTATCATATTTCAACTAACAAAAATCAAGATTCATGAAGAGACTACTTCTCTTAGCCGGAGCTCTTTGGTTGATCTGTGCGGCTGCCTATGCGGCTCCCACTGTCAAGTGCGCCGGTCAAGTGGTGGACGAACAGAATGAACCGGTAATCGGCGCTACTGTTGCCGTGCCCGGATCGGATATCGCCACCATCACCGACATTGACGGCATGTTCTCGCTGTCAGTTCCCGTCTCAACCCAGAAGATCAAAATCTCCTATGTGGGTTATTCTCCGGTTGAGCTCGTACCTGCCCGCAACATGGGCATAATTGTGCTTAAACCTGAGTCGATTATGCTCAACGACGTTGTTGTTACGCAGTCAATCGCCAAAACCCGCGAAACTCCCGTGGCAATGTCAACCATCGGGTCGGGTGATATTGAATTCAAGCTTGGTGGTCAGGAGCTTATGGAGCTTCTCAAAACCACTCCCGGTGTCTACACCATACGTCAGGGCGGTGGCTTCGGTGATGCTGAAACCCGTCTGCGCGGCTTTAAGAGCGCCAACGTGGCCATGATGGTCAACGGTATTCCCATCAATGATATGGAGTGGGGCGGTGTGTATCAGAGCAACTGGGTCGGTCTCAGCGACGTAGCTTCATCAATTCAGACCCAGCGCGGTCTCGGTGCCACAATGGTGTCGACTCCTTCAATCGGTGGTACAATCAATATCACCACCCGCACAATCGACGTTGAGCGCGGAGGTTCGGCATGGTATGGCATGGGTAACGACAATATGAACGTTATCGGTGTGAAAGTGTCGACCGGCCTTATGAAAAACGGTTGGGCAATGACATTCCTCGGTTCTCGCAAATGGGGCGACGGATATATTCAGGGCACCAACTACAACGCCTATAACTATTTCTTCAACCTCTCGAAGCGTCTCAACGAGGCTCATCAGATTTCACTTACAGCTTTCGGCGCTCCCCAGACTCACTTCCAGCGCTCAAGCTATGACGGTCTTACCATCGAAAACTGGCAGAAGGTAAAAGATTACATGAATGGTCAGAGCATGTATCGTTACAATCCTTCATACGGTTTCGATAAAAACGGTAAGCAGATGTCAAGCTATTATAATGTTTACCACAAGCCTCAGATTTCAGTTAACCACGTTTGGCAGATCGATAACACATCATCTCTGTCGAGCGCGGTTTATTTTTCAATCGCCTCAGGCTACGGTCTCGGCGGTTATGGCCGTAACGGCTACGGATCTTCTGACTGGTATGGCTCTAACAACGGTGTGCTCAACATGAAATTCCGCAATGCCGACGGTACATTCAACTATGCCGGTATTCAGGAAATGAACGCCGCTTCTACCACCGGTTCAAACATGATTCTTGCCCGCAAGAACAACAACCATCAGTGGTATGGCCTCGTGTCGAGCTACAAAAAGGAATTTGCTCAGAACAACGGTAATAAATTCAACCTTACCGCCGGTATTGACATCCGCTATTATATAGGCTACCACAAAAACACCATCGACAACCTCATGGACGGTGCTTATTTTATAAACGATGCAAACCGTAAGAATGTAAAGGCCCGCAACAGCAACCTCGCCGGCGATCCCAATTTCATCTATCAGAAACTGCAGGTGGGTGACGTTGTGGCCCGTAACTATAACGGCTACACCGCTCAGGAAGGCGCATACGTGCAGGGCGAATACTCCATGCTCGACAAGAAACTCAATCTCGTGCTTTCGGGTGCCCTCAACAACAACACCTACTGGCGCCGTGACTTCTTCTATTATGACAAGGAGAATGAGCGTTCGGAGACAATGAACTTTATCGGAGGAACAATCAAGGGCGGTGCCAACTACAACATCGACCGCAGCAACAACGTGTTCTTCAACGCCGGTTACATCTCTCGCGCTCCCTTCTTCTCGGGTGGCGTGTTCCTCAACTCACAGAACTCAAATATCACCAACCCCAACGCTGTCAACGAAAAAGTTGTAAGCTTCGAAATCGGTTACGGTTATCACTCACGTCAGTTCGCTCTCACATTCAACGGATACTTCACACGCTGGATGGACCGCACCATGGCTAAGGGCGGATATATCGAATCGGGCGTTCACGAAGGCGACCGCTATGAGTTTAATATGGAAGGTGTTGATTCCCGTCACATGGGTCTCGAGCTTAACTTCACCTATCTTCCCACCACATGGATGGAAGTTAACGGTATGATTTCGCTCGGTGACTGGCAGTGGGACAGCAACGCCACAGGTTATTTCTACAATCAGGAGGGTCAACCTCTTGCCAACGTGCAGGGTGACGTAGCCTCAGGTATCATGGCTCCCGACCACCTCAAGGCCACTCTCGATCAGAAAGGCGTGAAGGTCGGCGGCTCCGCTCAGACTACAGCTGCTCTCGGTCTCGTGTTCAAGCCTTTCAAGGGTTTCCGCGTAGGTGCTGACTGGACAATGGCTGCCCGCAATTACTCCGACCTCAACATCACCGTTTCAACACTCCAGAACGGAGGCACCATCTATGCCGGCGAGCCCTGGAGAATTCCCTGGGGTAACACCATGGACCTCTCGGCAAGCTATAGCTTTGAGCTCGGCGGAATAAATGCCACCGTTTTCGGCAATGTCAACAACCTCTTCGACTACAACTACATCACTCAGGCTTATTGCCCGGTGTCGGCAGTCGGTACATGGGAAAACGCCTATCAGGCTTTCTATTCATTCGGCCGTACATTCTCGGTTAAAATGCGTGTCAACTTCTGATAACCACAACATTTCATAAAAATGAAGAAAATTATAATCAATATATCTCTTGCGGCCGGACTTGCTGTGGCAATGGCTTCATGTAGTGAAAACTACTGGACCGACCATGAGCTCGACGGGTTTGCGCCACCGGGGATTACCGATGTGAAGACCATCGAATATACCCTCCCCGCGGCTGATTATGCCATTCG